>JANLFY010000002.1 GCA_024653485.1 Bacillota bacterium
TACGGGAAGAAGAGAAGCTGGACGGAAAGTACCTTCTTCGGACCTCGGATGATACGCTGTCGGCTGAGGACGTGGTTTTGGGATACAAGCAACTCATCGAGGTGGAGGAGGCCTTTCGGACCTTAAAGAGCACGCTCGACGTGCGACCGGTGTACCACCGGCTCGATGACAGGATAAGGGCTCACGTGATGCTCTGCTGGCTTGCCCTGTTACTTGTTCGCGTAGCGGAGACCCGTGCGAAGGACACCTGGCGTAACATACGGCGGGAGCTACAGAGAATGCACCTCACACAGCTCAAGCTGCCGGGGGCTCTTGCGACGAGGAGGACAGAAACCACGGCGATGCAGGGAAAGATCTTCAAATTGCTTGGCGTGAAGGAACCACCCAAGGTGTGGGATATCTCCCCAGCTGAGCCAGAAGCTAGGATATCCTAGATACACGCGTCTTTCCGACCCAGGGGCCAGAGTGCCCGTCATTACTGCACTTCAGCCCCTTTGTGTGCCCAGGCCTTGTCGAACTCGGGTAACGCTGGAACCCGATTTACACCACTTGACGGGACGTGACCTGAGAGCGGTCCCAGCAGCGAGTTTAGGCGTGGAGGGATGCCCGATGGCACAAAGCAGAGAACTCCCCGGAAAGCGGGGAGTTCGTCTTCTCTGGTGGACGTCTGTAGCCAGGGAGCTGCGGAGCCTGTGATGAGGTGCACCTGGCGACATTGGGACAACTTAGGACCTAGTAGAGTGAATCCCACCAAGTCTTAGTGCGGGTCTGGACTCCTGCTCCCCGACCGTGCTACTCTTGCCTAGAACCAGCGGACCTGCGGTCGACGGTACCGCCATCCTACCAATCTGCTAACCACCACAATGAGCCCGCACCCGAGTACCATCCAGCCGAAGGTAGTCAGTGCGCCTACCCTGACAGCGAAGGACGATAGGAAGATCATCAGCGGTATCATGGTCGGAGACGTCAGAAACATCTTTATGGCAAAGGCATCTCCTGCGTCCGTTTTCAGGCCCGGGTCCACCATCCTCAGCAGCAGCAAAGCTTCGGATGTCGAACCCGTTGCCTGTCCGAACTCGGCCAGCGCCTTTTCGAACCAGGCGCCAGGCAGCATCCTGGGAGCAAGCCACATAACCCAGAAAAGATTCCATGCCAACCCGAGGACCAGCATACCTGTCAACGGCGCCGCGTAGGTGATTACCACTCTCAGGGAAACGGAAGCTAGGGCCGCGACTATCAAGAGATCGAGCGCCAGACCCTGAATGGAGACGATGCTGGCTCTGTCAACATAAGTGTCAAGCCGGAGCCACTGAAGGATGACCTGTATGACCAGGCCCAGCACCAGCGAGTAAGTGAACAGCGGGACCTTTCCGAGAGGTGCACAGAGTGTGGAAAGACCCTTCCTTAATCCGAGGCCCGCAAGTATGGCAAGGCCCACCCAGGCCAGGGAATACGCCATCCCGCTCAGGGCTTCCTGGTCTACTACCGAGGCGCCCAGAGAAGGCCTGTGCTTCGGACTCAGGAAGGTGCTGCCGACCTTGATCTTATCCACGGAAGTCCCCTGGCTGAAGCCGTGCCTCACACCGTAATTGGCCAGTATCATTCCAACAACCACTGCAAGCACGAGGCCTGCGATAGCCGCCACCTCACCCACTGCGGCGGCCTCGTGGGCGGACCAACCCAGCTGTTCGTACATCTTCCCCAGAGCCGTGGGAATCCCGGGACCGCCCTGGAAGGCCCAGACCAACTGAAACCCGAAGCCCGTATGTAGAGAGTATCCCAGCAGGCCGAAAGCTAGCACTGCCAGCATGCCGATTCCTACCTGCGCAAGGTTACACAGCACGGCAAACAGGGTCTGGGCTCCGGCCATCGCGCCGAACTCGGATGCGCGCGGCACTTTCCTGCCCAGGAACATTCCAGCGAACACGACGTTTGTGAGAGCGGCAGAGTAGCCTGCAAACAGCTGCTGGTTCATCGGCACCAAGCCGAGTACCTCGGGACCGAGTATGAAGCCCACTATGCCACCGATAACTGCTGCGGGCATCAGCCACCTGGCAAAGACTGTCACCCGACTACGGATCAAGGTGCCCACGAGCAAGAGTGTCGCCAGGACGCACACATCGATTACTATCTGTTCCGGTGTAAGGTTCATGTTCGGTTCACCTCCATAGGGTTCGGTTGATTGGCCTACTGATCTTCTCCGTTCTTACTGTGCCTTTCCGTGTTTCTGCGACGAGTAGCCGCGGGTGCGGCGTCGCGTCCGACACTCGAGTTATGCGCGATGTGGTTGCTTTCAGTCCAGCCGACTCCGGACAGGTTTGAAGAAGTCGTCCAGAATCTCTCCGTCCTTACATACGAGCTTACCTCCTTTCATGACAGCCTTCACCTTTCGCAGCGCCGCGATGTCTTCCAGAGGATCGCCCTCCAGGACTACCAGGTCAGCCAGTTTTCCGCGCTCAAGTGTTCCCACCCGGCCGTCAATTCCGAGACACTCTGCCGCCGTCTTCGTCGCGGCCACAAGCGCCTTCATGGGGTCCATTCCGTACTTGACCATCAACTCGATCTCCTGGGCGTTGTCGCCGTGGTAATTGTACGGAGAACCCGCGTCTGTTCCGGCCACCACCTTTACCCCGAAGCTGAGAGCCATTTTGAAGCTCTCCACGGCTCTATCGCGCGCTGCGAGGGACTTGGCAACCACATACTTCGGCAGCTTGTCGCTAATTTCATCCCGGACCATGGTCGCTCCAGCGCTGAGAGTCGGAACATAATACGTGCCGGTTCCGACCATCATTTTGCAGGCTTCCTCGTCCAGATAGAACCCGTGCTCTATCGAGTCTACCCCGGCTCTCACACATGCCTTGATGCCGGCCGTTCCCTGAGCGTGAGCAGCCACGCGCTTTCCTAATCGGTGGGCCTCCTCAACGGCTACCTCTATCTCGTCCATGGACATATGTTGAACACCTGGGTTGCTTCCTTCCGACATTACCCCGCCGGTTACGAGCAGCTTTACCAGATCGGCGCCTGCCTTCATCTGGATGCGGGCTGCCTTGCGCACTTCGTCCGGACCATCCACAATTACTCCGCCAAGGCCTTCTTCATAGCTGATGCCAGGAGCAACCCAGATGTCGCCGTGCCCCCCCGTAACCGTGATGTTTTGGCCGGCGACTATCAGCCGCGGAGCCACGATGAGGCCTTGGTCGGAAGCCCTCTTGAGTGCGATGTCCAGGAATCCCTTTTCCCCCATGACCCTCAGGGCGGTGAACCCTGCCAGCAGGTCCTTCTGGATGTTTCGGAGCGAAACCAGTGTCCTGTACGGACTAGTCTGTTGAAACACGACATCCCAGTAATTTGGCTCACCATTGAAGCTGGTGTGCACGTGCGCATCGATAAGTCCCGGTAGTATCGTGCACCCTGGAAATGATAGCCTCTCAATTCGGTCTTCCTGGGCGAGAGACGCCATCTCCTCACGGCGACCAACAGACTCTATCCTTTCTCCGTCTACTACTATGAGGCCGTTTACGATCACATCGCGGCCTGTCCCATCAACAACCTGTGATGCCTCGATGACCAGCACGGCTATCCCCCCAAACAAGAATGATGCTCCTGTCCCTCTCACCAGGAAGGTGGGCATACCACCCACACCATGACAGCAGTTTCGCCTCCCACATTCTCGAACCGGTGGGGCTCGGTGGACTTGAAATACATGCTATCCCCAGGGCCGAGCACGTAGACATCCAGGCCCACCGTTACTCGGAGCGCGCCCTTGAGGAGTATCCCGAACTCCTCCCCATCGTGGCTGTACAGATCGTCACCCGAGGATCCCCCAACTTCCACTTCAGTCCACATGGGCTCCATTGTGCGCGGCTCCACCGCTGCGAGGAGGTACTGCCGCACCGCCCTGTTCCCCGAGACCAGAGCCTTGCGTTCGTGGCTTCTGACTAGCACCCCAGAGTGCGCTGTCGGCTCCTCCTCGGTCTCGTCGAAGAGCGCGCTTAACCTTATGCCTAGCGAGTCTGTAAGCTGGCGCAACGAGCTTATGGAGGGGTTCACCTCATCCCGCTCTATTTGGGCTATGTAACTCAAGGAGAGACCTGATAGCTGGGAAACCTCGCGCAGTGTAAGTCCTTTGGCGGTCCTAACCGCTCTAACTGGCGTTTGACACCTCATTTCTGCGAGGCCTTGTGGTCATTGGGTTTTGTGGCATACGACTCCCGCGTACCACAACATTCCTCTCCCGGGTCATTATGTCGGCGTGGCAGTTCGGTCACCCGTAGAGGGGGTCTTGTGCCGAGCGCTCTGAATGCCAAATCGGCATGCCCTACGAGCTCCGTCCTCGCAAGGTACCGCTTGCCGTCGAGGTTTATCTCGACCGCCTTGACCTGCTCAAGGTGGTGAAGGAGGTCGTCGTAGGACACAGCCTCGTCGGTGATGGCTCCGAGCTTCCGACGCAGCGCCATCTCAAGCACAAGCGCCAGGAAACACACCATGATGTGCCCCCGGATCCGCTTCTCCGCATAATGGTAGATCGGCCGGAGGTCAAGACCGCTCTTCAGCTCCCGAAACGCCCTCTCCACCTGCCAGAGGCTCTTATATGAGGTGGCTACGTCTTGAGGCGTGAGATGGGCGTTGGTCCTCAGGACGTACTTCCCGTCATACCTCTCTTCCGCCTTGATGGCATCTTCATCGATGGAAAGCCTCGCGCCCTCCATCTTGATATATCTGCGGTAGCCGCTATTTCCGATGAGCGACTTCGATGGGCCAGAGGAGAGCTTCTCTCGAAGAGCTGCCACCATGGCCTCCCGCGCAGCCCTGTCATGCTCGGCTTCCACAGGGTTAAAGCAGACTATGTACCGTGTGCCCTCGTGCACGACTTCCTTTACTTGAAGATTCTCGGCTACGATGGAGTAGCGCCCAGCTCTCGAAAGCACCTCCCGGGCGGCCTTGGCCTTGCGCATCCTCACCCCGACTATGTACTCAAGCCCGGCCTTGTCGATCTCCTCGAGCACCTCCTCCGATACCATCCCCCGGTCGGCCACGAGGATCACCCGCTTCAAGTCGAACTGCCTCTTCGCCTTATCGAGCGCTACCCGAAACGTCTCCACCTCGGAAGTGTCCCCGGGGAATACCTCATGGCCCATGGGAAACCCGTCGCGCGTGAGCATGACCCCGATCATTATCTGCAACCTGTCGGGCCTCTTGTCCTTGGAGAATCCGTACCTGGCAAGACTCTCGCAGGCCTGTCCCTGGAAGTAGGTGGTTGTCGTGTCCCACAGCACAAGGTCCACATCGAGGTTGAAGAGGTGAGCCGAGCGCCTGTAGAGCCCGGTTTCGATCTCGTCCTTGTGGTCGGCAAGGAAGTCTAAAGCCCGGTAGAAGTGATGTAGCTCTAGCCCCTCCCACTCGGGACGGTACACGTCACGCATCCACTCGGTCATCGCAAGCTTGCTCATGGGGTCGCACAGCCTGTTCAGCACCATCGCAAACGCCGCTTCCTCGAAGTCGGACTCGATGGATGTCGCATCTAGAGCCCGGCTCATAAGACCGCTAAGCCCAAGGTCCTCCCACAGCCTCCTGAATACAAGCGCCGGCCCCCAGACCCTGGCCGATGTAGCCTCAAGCTCCTTGAGCTCCTTGGCCCGGGAGATGATCCACTCGCGGGCGGAGAAGCGGGCGAGCGCTTCTATGAGCTCGTCTAGCTTACCCTCTTTGAGCTCTTCGAGCCTGCCGAGGTTAGCCACCACCCTCTGACGTATCTTCTCGCCGACTCGCTCACCCTTGACGAGCTGGAGGTATGTACGCGTTGAGCCGTCTTTGTTTCGGAAGGACTTGCTTCTAACATACATGGCACCTATATCATACCATATATACCAGCCATGTCAAGAGTATCATCGCATACACGTGGCACAACATTTTCCTATCTTGCGGATGCCGATGTCCGTTTCATGCGGGTTTCCGGGTCCATGGCACATCAAAACCCCGTTTTGCTGTCAAAGATCAGTCTAAGACGTTCTCCTATCTTCATGGGACTTTCCTCCCACAAACATAAGACATGCGGGGACCCCTCCTTCGGCCCTTTCCCAGCCGGCAAGATATTAACTTTGCCAATTCGACGTTAGCGACGCAATTCCTGCTCAAATTTGTAATGACATCGCAATCTTGCGGTTGCTCGAAATTCTAGAGACGCTGCGGCTAACTACAAGCAACTATGCCCAACGATGTACCGGCAAAGCGACCAGATGCTTTTCTCTCTTGCAAACAGCTTGAAGTATCGCTCAAGCCCTCTGTACACTTCTCATATCGCGTAGGGCGTTGTTAAGTTGATCCGGTTTCGTGGACACTTGTCAACCGCAGACCAGCAATCCCTACAACGACGGAATGAGATTCCCCAAAATCAACGACTTGAAATTCCTCGCACCCCTGTTCGCCTATTCCTTTCTCCGGCGGGCTTCTCTTCTCGAAGAAGTGTAACAGAGGTGATGGCTTGGTTCCTTAGAAACAACGCAAGGGACCTAGAGAGAATGTGGCCTCTGAGGTGCCGTCATACTTACGGAACACTGTCCTTGCAGCAACCGCCAGATGGTCTTGTCGACAGCCTGACCTGCTTGACGGCGCTAGAGTTCATGGTGCCTGCGGCGGCACGCGCCTTGAGAGGAGCGGAGCTTATGTTCGTGGACATCGGGCTCGACACCGCGGACATTCATCCGGACCTTATGGAAGACGCCATCACTTTCCCTGTGAAACCCACTCTCCCGGGTGCCGCCTTCTGCGCGTCCACCCACCCGCGAGCCAGCCTCAGTCCGCATGGAAATCCACGGCCAGACGGAAGGGCTCGGCTCGATGCCATCCGCGAGATCGCGGACCGCCACGGGCTCATGGTGATCCTCGTCGTGCTTGAGGACTCCTGCGAGTCCTTGGGGTCCGAGAATGAGGGCGTCAAGGCCAGGCACGGCGCCTTCTCACACGGCGCGGTGTTCGCGTTCTATCCCAACAAGCAGATCACCACGGGCGAGGGCGGGATGATCGTCACCGACGACAACCGGACAGCGCGCCTCTGCCGGAGCATGTGCAACCAGGGCCGGGGAGGCCGGGGTGTGGCTCTCCCACGAACGGCTGGGCTACAACTACCGCATGGACGAGCTTTCGGCCGCGCTCGGGGTCGTGCAGATGTTGTGTGCATCGAGGGGATCATCGTCGAGCCCACGTGCGCGGCCGCAGCGATCAGCTGAGGCAATCGACAGCGTTGCCAGCGTCCTCGGACGTGCGCCATGGGTAAACCGGAGGTGGGTGCGGTCTCTCTCCTCTCATGCTGCTCCCCTCCCGTCCTCCTCCTGTCTTCCTCCCGAGAAAACTCCGGTTTTGGTGTTGACAGCGATGCGGAGGGGATATATACTCATAGTGCACTAGTTATGTAGTGCACTATGACATCATAACGCGCTCATAGCGGCCCGCAGCTAATCATGGAGAGAAGTTCCACCTAAGTCCATGGCTTCCACGAAAGGAGGGTGAACATCTGCAGTGAAGATCGAACTGGACCTCGCTAAGCCCATATACCAGCAGATCATTGACGAGATCAAACGATCCGTGGCTCGTGGCGATCTTAGGCCGGGCGACAAGCTGCCGTCCCATCGCGACCTTGCTCAGAAGGCCGGCGTGAACCCCAACACCGTGCAGCGGGCATACAGAGAGATGGAGCAGGCTGAGCTGGTGGAGACGCTTCGCGGACAGGGCACGTTCGTCAAAGACAACCCAAGGCTTCTGAGGGAGATACGCACCGGCATGGCCCACCGCGCCCTTGCAGCGTTCATCAAAGAGATGCGAGGCCTGGGGTTCCGGGACGAGGAGATCCTGGAACTAGTTCAGGACGGGCTGAAAGGGATAAAGGAGTCCGTCGTTCAGCAGATTCAAGAAATCGAGGTGAGCATGAATGAGCATCTCGGCAACGAGCGGGAACCCGCCCCTCGTCAAGGCGGAGAACCTCTCTAAAAGGTACTTTCTCACCAAAGCCCTCGACAAGGTGAACATCGACATAGAGAAGGGGACAATCGTTGGTCTTCTGGGTCCCAACGGGAGCGGGAAGTCGACGTTTCTCAAGTGCATCACTGGACTTGTGAAGCCCACAGCAGGACGGGTGCTGATCGAAGGTAGGGAGCCTGACGTCGTGACCAAGGCGAAGGTGGCTTACCTCCCTGAAGTGGACCACCTTTACCCGTGGATGTCGGTAGCTGAGACCATAGAGTTCGTAGGGGCGTTCTACAGGGATTGGCAGCCTGAGCGTGTGCAGAGGCTGCTGGAACTTGTCAACGTCAACCCCAAGGCTCAGGTGGGCAGGCTTTCCAGGGGCCAACGCGCCAGGCTCAAGCTGCTCCTCGCTATGGCAAGGAGCGCGCCGCTCGTGCTGCTCGACGAGCCGCTGTCTGGCATCGACCCGACCTCACGAGCGAGGATACTAAAGGCCATCGTATCCGAGTACGAGGCGGGCGAGCAGACCATCATCTTGTCCACCCATGAGGTGGCGGAGTCTGAGAGCATATTCGACAAAGTGATCTTCCTACACAAGGGCCAGGTGAAGATGGCGGCTGACGCGGAGGAACTTCGGCAGAGCCGCGGCACCTCAATCCAGGCCATGCTTGAGGAGGTGTACGCATGAAGAGCGCATATTGGCAGCTTCTCAGCAAAGAGGTCCGCAGTTCCAAGCTGGCTATGCTGCTTTCGGTTTCGGTGATAGTCGCTTGGGACATCTTCCTTGCTACCAGATTGGCGAAGTGGCAGGAGGCGCTTGTCGCGGGCTTCGCGTGGATGCCCCTGGGGATCATGTACTTGTACGCTTTGTTCTCGGGCACAGCGTCCTTCAGCCAGGAATGGCATGGGAACCATATGCACCTGATGCTTTCTCTCCCTGTTCGAGGCTGGCAGATCTTCAGCGCAAAGGCATTGTCCACACTCTGCGAAGCCGTAGTCATCACCATCGTGACCATGGGAGGTGCTTCTCTCCTGGGGTTCGGGCCAACGGTCGCGCTGTTTCGCAGTGGAGGGGGAGTTCCGAGCGCAGTGCCTGCAAGCCTGGTCTACCGACTGGTAGCCCTTGGTATAGTGCTGCTGTGGCTTTCGGTTATCGCGGTCGTCATCATGGCCCAGTTCTCCTACGTCGCCGGCAGGATGTTTCAGAGGTTCGGAGGCCTTGTTATGGTCTGGACGCTTCTTCTTAGCTTCTGGGGACTGCTCCGGTTCATGTCCATCGTGACGCCCGCGTTCAGATGGCTTCCGGACCTGCCGTTCCAGGTTTGGAACAACGTAAACGGCTTCGTGAGGCTGGTAACCGTACACCTCGATAGCGCGCCTCTCGCGGCGGCGGCGCTGTGGATACTCATCCTGTTTTGGGTGGGTTCCTGGCTCCTTGAGCGCCATGTTGAGGTGTAGGGTCCGGCGTCGGCGTGTCCAGGCGCAGGATTCGACACGAAAGCGCACAGTCCGGGAGGGAACGAGATGAGATCGAGGTTTGTGTTCTTCTTAGTCCTAGCTGCATTGAGCATTGTGGCGGTCGTGGATACCGTCCGCGGCGGGTTGAACAAGTTTGATGGAATCGGCCCCGTGATTCTCGAATCCGAGCTTGAGAACGTTGGCGGGGGCGTGTCCACGGATTCGAAGACTCCTCATGTCACTGTGTCGGGCAGCCTCAAGATGGACGCCGGTGGTATCACGAAGTTTGGGATCGCCAACGATTTCGGGAGCGTGGCCATTACAGCCGGCGCCGGAGACTCTATAGAGGTGGACTACGATATCACGGTCTATGCTGAGTCCGAAGAAGAGGCAAAGAAGTTTGCTGACACATGTTCGGTTGAGCTTAGCGCCAGCGGCGGCAAGGCCAGGGCTCAGCTGAATCGACCACCGGAGAGCTCCACGAACATAACCGGGGTGGTCACTAAGTACACGGTGAGGCTCCCCGCTCGCCTCAAGGTTGATATGGTAAACCGCTTCGGCGAGGCGAGTATTGACGGGGTGTCGGGAGATGTGGATCTTGAGAACCAATACGGCGTTACCAGGGCGTCCAACCTCGGCGGCTCGCTGGTTGCGAGAACCGGGTTTGGCTCGGCCGAGGTCTCCAGGATCGCCAAGGACGCTGACATCACGCATGGGCATGGTCGCCTTACCCTGAACGGGGTTCAGGGCGATATCATCCTGAGGACGAGGTATTCACTGGTTGTTGTGTCGGACATCGCCGGAGAGGTTGACCTCACTGCGGAACATGGCCAGGTCTACGTGGCGGACGTGGACGGCGGCTTTACGGGTAGAACCAGCTTCTCTCCGGTGAGCGGACGAAACGTTCACGGGACTGTGCTCCTCACCTCCGAACACGGCCCCGTGGAGATCAGCGGGATCGACGGTGAGGCGCGTGTGCAGGCCAGGTACGCCCCGGTGCGGGTGGAGCTTGGAGAGGCAGCCCAGGGCTACAGGGTAGAGATGCGCGCCAGGTTCGGGAACATCGACGCGGACGTGCCTGTCACGACCGGCAGACCCGTTCAGAACGAAGAACAGGCCACTGTTGTAGTAGGTCGGGGAGGGATCCCTGTGCACGTGGAGTCGGAGTTCGGGAGGATAACGCTGAGGACGAGGTAGTGGAAGTGGATGGCGAAGAGGCAGCGATGTCAAATGTCAGCAGGTGTCAACGGAGAGCGCCGGGTGCAGGAGCAGCGCCATCCCTTTCCGCAGCGGCGAGTCTTTTCCTGGACCTCGCCGGACCTCGCCAGCTCCCGGGCCTCGTCAGGGGCACGGCGGCATGGCGACCGCAGGGCGAAGCCTGCGATCATGAACATCGGACATGACGCCACGCCCGTGTGCCCATCGGTTAGGCAGGCATCGGCAAGTCAAGTGCGCTGTCGTAACGCGACAATGCGAGCGTAGCGTGCACTCTCGTCGTGCACTGTCGCCCAGCAAGCGTGGGTGTGGGAAAGGGTCCCCTTTCGGGGGACCCTTTCGTCCTTCGAACTAGCATTGGGCCATCTCCATCTTCCGTTTGCGTTGAGCTGGGCCACTTCGAGGTCTTGCGCCCTCTACCAAGGCTTCTCCTGGTCTGTGAGAATCCTCCCTGGAAGCGGCGGCTTGAGCCTTGAAACGTCCACTCCCATGCGGCTGAGAATCGTGGGCGCTATGTCTCTCTGGTCGCCCCTCCTTCGAACCATATCGTCATTTGTGGCAAGGAACACGTATGGAGCCATCGAGTGTGAGGTCTTTCCTTCGTCGAAACCGTGATCCGAGGTAACGTAGATCCGCGTCCTCTCGTATACTCCTAGCTGCTTGAGCTTTTCCACTATGCGGCCCAGCCACCTATCTACTTCCACGATGGCGTTCGAGTAATCCTGGGAGTTCTCGCCGTGCTTGTGCCCAGCCGCATCAGGGTCACCGAAGTGGAAGAAAGCGAAGAACCGCTGCGTGCCATACCGATCCAAGCTATTCAGGGCCAGCTGCCCCACTTCATCAGCAGGCCTTGGCTGGTCGCCCTGGAAGAGATCGATGTCTTGCTTGGCGTTGTAATATGGCTCACCTCGACGCAGGCGTAGCTGCACTGCCCCGCGATATCTTGCCTTGGCTCTCTCAGGGAGTCGTGGAAGCCGCGGGAGCTGCGGGATCCGTGCGGACTGCAGCCTCGGCAGAAGCTCCTTCAGAACCCTGGAGCGGAACTCAGTCATGGTGGAGACTATGGCACGCCCGACCTTATCATCCCCGAACACCTTTTCCAGCCTTTCGAGGACCTGCTCCCGAGATATGCTCTCACTTTTCAGCCGGGTCCGGTCCAGCAACCGGGTCCCGCCCGACCGGCTCCGGGCGCGCCTGGCGATTGACATGCCTGCTCGACGAGCCTCTGAAGCCGGCCCCTGGGAGCCCAGGTTTCCGCCCTTGCCGGTAACCATGATCGTCGCGATGCCGTCGTCACCGAACGCGTCTTCGAGCCGCTCGAAGATTGTGTAGCCTTTTGGAATCGGCCGGTACACGGAGTTGCTGAATACCCCCGTGACCTCCGGACCATAACCCGTGAGCATCTGCGCATGGCCGGCTTTGGTGTCCGTCTTATGAGTCACGTCTATCTCCACTATCGCGCCCTCGGCTATGAGGGCTTCGAGGTTGGGCAGTTGACCCGCGTCGAGTAGCTCACGTAGGTGCTCTCTCTGCACTCCGTCCCACGAAATGAGAATCGCGTTCTTGACTGACCCGGTGGCTTCCTCTGCAATACCGATGGAGCTTGTGGCGCTAACAACGAGCAAAGCGACTAGTACACACGCCAGCGCATGCCAGGCTGCATGATACCCTCTCCTTCCGCACCCGGACTGTCTCATGGTTAGCACCCCCCCCGCATGGTTTGTGGTCTCGCTCTATCTATGACGGACCATCCCCTCCGGAGGTTCCCGGAGTGGGGAGGGCGATAGCGCACAGGAGCACAGGCGCACAGGCTCACGGGCAGACGGGCAGACTGGTCGACCGGCCGACCTGGCCGGCGGGCCGACAACCCGGTCGATCATCGAACGTTTGCGCTCCAAGAGCCTTCACTCGAAAGCAGGCAAGGCTCTTGAAGCTGGAATGAGAGACTTGTTACGCCAGGTCCCTCGACGGTACCAAAGGTAATTGGCGACCGCCCCGGCGGTCCAGCTTATGAGGAGCGAGAAGAACAGAGCATTTGGGGATCCTGCGGGGTACGTTTGGCTTCTGGTAAGCCATGCCCAGAGATACGCAACGGGCACGCGCACTACAACAGTGGTGAACAACGAGATCCACATGGGCGGCATGGTGTCGCCGGCTCCCCGCATGATGCCTCCGTAGACCTGAGAGATCGCCATGGCCACGTATCCTGCGGCCAAGATGCGGATCTGCCGCACGCCCAGGCGGATGATCTCCTCGGTTGTGGTGAACATGGTTATCAGGTTCTTGCCGAACAACAGCAGCAATGCCACGAGCACAAAGGACGTAGTCAAGCTCATGCCCAGTATGTCCTTTGTCCCCTGGTTGACCCGGTCCATTCTGCCCGCCCCGATGTTCTGGCCGACGAAGGTAGCGATAGCCATGCCGAAGGTGAAGTTGGGCATCATTGCGAAGCCGTCGATCCGCATGACCGCGGTCGTGCAGGTCACTACCTGATAGCCCATGCTATTGGCCAGCGCCTGCACGATGACCATGGACATCGAAAAGATCGCCTGCGTAACGCCTGCCGGCAGCCCCAACCGCAGTAGCTGCCCGGTCAGCTTCTTGCACGGGACCAGGTTCGCGCCGTTCGTGCTCACGACGTCTGTCATGGTATATAGCCTGATCATGCACAACACCGCAGAGATGGCTATCGAAATGACCGTTGCCACGGCAGCGCCTGCGACTCCCATACCGAGTCCCGCGACCAACCAGATGTCCAGGACTATGTTCAGGAACGACGTCAGCATCAGGGTGAGCAATGGAAAGATGGAATTGCCCAGTCCGCGGAGGATTCCCGACAGTATGTTATAGAATCCGACCCACACGATTCCCCAGAGGATGATAGTGAGATAGGAGCGAGCCATATCGAATGTTTCCACAGGCGTGTTCGTCATCATCAATAGGGAATCCACCAGAGGTATCCCGACAGCCACAACCAGAAGCGCAGACACTGCGGCCAAGCTGATGGCATTGCCAATTGCGCGCGAAAGCGACTCTCTGTCCTTGGCCCCATAGTATTGCGCAACCATGATTCCTGCGCCCGTCGAGATCGACATGAAGAGGACATACAGCAGGTTGATGATAGGAATGGTCGTCCCGATGGCTGAGAGAGCTCTATCACCCACATAGCGACCTACAATGATTGAATCGGCGGTGCTGTACAGTTGCTGGGCCAGGTTGCCGATGAGCAGGGGTAAGGAAAAACTCAGCAAGGCGGACCTTGGTTTGCCCACCGTCATGTCCTGAGCGCCGAACAATGCATTGAGCTTCTCGATCATGCAGCAACCACCTTTTCCCTGATGATTATGCCACGTAAATGCCGACAGCGCAATGTGGGGTTTCAAGCCGCCTCGTGTCCATCCAGCCTTCCCTCGCTCCACTGATGAGAGCATTGCGGGCAAGCGGGTTGGCGTGCATTCCGGGGAAATCGACCACCCATTCCGGCCGAATTAGATCACCCATTCCGGCCGAATTCGATCGCTGATTCCGGCGAAATCCGATCACTGATTCCGGAGTAAGCCGATCACCCATTCCGGTGGCATTCCGATCACTTTTGCTGATTGTCCAGAATTGACGATCCGACGTCTCCGGAATGAGACTGGCGGCCCAAGATGGCAGCGTGAAGCGGTGATTGTGTCTCCCGCGAGGTGTCGCTGAGCCTGGAGGCGATACGCTAGAGGCCCGAAGAGAGAGGCCCAAGGACGGGCTGCTTGCGTTTGCAGCGTGGTGCGTAGAGGCGGGGCTCAACACGCTCGAGACGTGCTCGGGAATCGCGTTCCCGTCCAAACGAGCTGGCTCGAAGGCCAAGCGTTCCACGCCAGACCAGCCTGGCAGACCCGAAGCTACTGGCCTCCGCTTGCCGAGCTCGACCGCAGGGCGATCACAAGAAGCGGCGGGACCTTCGGCGTAGCAGGCCCGAAGCTACTGGACTCCGCGCCGTCAGTGTGGTTTCACTAGGGTTTCGAACTTGCTCAGCTACGGACCCCAAAGACCCAATTCATTTCCATCAAGAATCCTTTCAGCAGGGGGCTTGCCAGTGTTGTTCCTAACGGATAGACCTGCACGGTGGCAAGCTCTCTGCCATTGTGCGAGGCAACCTCGATACTACGGCCCTCAGGATCCGCTATCCAGAGTTCGCGAGCCCCATATCGTCCATACAGTCTTCGTTTTGTCACCCGGTCCAGCTCTACGGTGGCAGGCGAAAGGATCTCGACTACCAGATCGGGGGCGCCCTGGATATAAGCGTCCTTGATTATCCCGAGACGCTCTCTACAGATGTACAGGATGTCGGGCTGAACTACATTATGCTCGCTCAAGACCACATCGATCGGGGCATCGTACACCTCGCCCAGGTTGTGATCATCGACCCATTGTCTCAGCGCCTTCTCGATTTTCCCCGAGACTCTCTGGTGAAGAACGCTTGGAGCCGGCGTCATTCTCCTCAGGTCCCCCTCCACGAGCTCGTATCGTTCTCCAGATGGCATCCGGCGATAATCCTCGTAAGTGAGTCGCAACTGAGGGGGGACGTATTGGGGTGCTGTTTCACTCACCACTCCTCTGTTCCTCTCCTGACTTGGGTCCTTCATCACAATCACCCCGCATTTCCGCACTCATTTGATCCTCGCCCCTATATCCTGATTTTACCAGGCGCCTGATGATTTGTCAACGTAACGGCGCGGCCTGGTGGCACCGGCGAGCGTCCATTCTCGGGAGGACGTGGTCTGGCATGTTATCCACGGTCTTGTCAGGTGACAGGCGCTCACCCGGCACTCGAACGGCCTGATCAGGGCCGAGTCGGTATATGGTCTGGCCATGCACATTGTCCAGCATCCAGGTCAATGGCCGCCTCGCCGTTCCGTGGCCCATGATGGCATTTTGCCTCCCGAAGGTTGACGGCGGATTAGATCTGTGGTCAGACGAACGTGGGAATGGGTAGACGGGCGGCCGGGCGGGTGAGACGTCGGTGGACCCGTGTGTCCTGGACAGTCTGGACAGCATTGGCGCGCCCCTTGGGCTCCCGGACGTGGCAAGGCGCCTTCGCGCGGAGGAGGGCGGCGAAGGTTGCGCGTCCCTTGGGAATCTTGTTGTCCAGGCGATGGGCGTCTCCGTCTCAGGAAGCTCGCGCGGGGTGTGAAGCAGGAAGCTCGCGCGGGGTGTAAAGAAGGAGGGCGATCGATGAGGATAAGGTTCCTGGGCGGCGCTCGCGAGGTCGGCGCCTCGTGCATGCTAGTGACGAGCGCGTCCGGCAGGAACGTCCCGCTTGACTGTGGCGTGAGGGTGAACGAGGAAGGGACGGAGATGCTCCCGGACCTCGAGCCTCTCCGCGACCTCCGCGTTGACGCCGTCGTGATGTCCCACGCTCACCTGGACCACTCAGGCGCCCTACCGCTCGTCATGAAGGTCCTCCCGGGAACGGGCGTCCCTGCCACGGGGGTCGCATACGCCCACGCAACCGCGGCGACGAAGGACCTCGCGAGGGTCCTACTCTACGATGCGATGAAGGTGGCCGAGTTCAGGGAGGGCCTCAAGCTCTACGACGAGGCGGACGCGGAGAGAGCGCTCGACAGCACCTTGACCCACGGCTACTATCAGCCGTTCGACGTGGCCGATGGCGTTCGCGCGGAGTTCCTGCCAGCCGGGCATATTCCGGGGGCGGCGTCGGTGCTCCTGCAGTTCGAGGAGGGCACGCTCCTCTACACGGGCGACTTCACCTCGTTCGACCAGGAGACTGTGGGGATGCAGAAGTTCACTCCGGCCCTGAAGCGCGGAGTGGACGTGGTCGTAACGGAAGCCACGTTCGGCTCGAGGCTTTATGCCGCAAGAACCCACGAAGTCGAGGGGCTGCTTGACGCGGTCGCCGAGACGGTTGCGGCCGGCGGCAAGGTACTCGTACCCGCCTTTGCCGTGGGGCGGGCTCAAGAGATAATCCTCGCTCTAAGGAACCACTTAAGAAGGACGAAGATGAAGATCCCTGTGTACGTCGACGGCCTTGTGAGGAACGTCAACGCCGTGTTTGCGGCGAACGCGGAGTATCTGGCGCCGAGGTACAACAGAGAGGTCCTCCGGGGCCGCGAGCTCTTCTGCACCAACGGCATAGAGGCCGTTGGTTCGAAGGCGAAGAGGGACGAAGTGTTCGCCTCGAACGGCCCGTTCGTGGCCATCGCAAGCTCAGGGATGCTGACCGTTGGCGTATCCCCGCTTTGCGCGGAGAGGATCGTCGGGGACGAGAGGAACCACCTTGCGATAGTCGGTTATCGAGACGAGGAGTCGCCTGGGCGCCGGCTGCTGGAGCTATCGGAGAAGCCTCCGGGCGAGCGCAGGCTGACTTTGAACGACGCCGATCTCGAGGTGAACTGCAAGGTCGGGAAGTACGGGCTCTCCGCGCACGCGGACTCCCTCGAGTCCTGCTATCGGTTAAGACTCTGCGACCGGAATCCGTGCTGGTCAATCACGGCAACGACGAGTCCTGCGCCGCGCTCGCGACCTCTCTCGCTTCGGAGATGCCCTGGGCGCGCATCGAGGTCGCAGCGAGAGGGCGCGAGCATGAATGCGCGCCGGGTCCCAGTGCCGCTAGAAAGTACTCTTTGAGCCCGCGGATCAGAGCCATTTCCCTCTACAGGGACGAAGCTTTGCGAGCGGAGGAGCTCTGGCGGCATCTTGTCGCGAACGGGCTTGCCGGGACCACCTCGACGGTGAAGGACCTCATAGCGGCATGGTATGGAGGGCGAGACCTGCCGAAAGGGTAGAGGCCCTATCCGCTGACACGCTTGGGCCGGGAAGCCTTGGGAAGGAGATGACCAAGATTGGCTGCAATGAAACCAATCTTGTTCTCGATGGGGTCGAATCTGTCATTGGACACCTCTCGGGCGTCGCAAGCTGCACGTGTCTTCTCCACAGCCTCGCTGTTCACGAGGGGCACGGCGGCCGACGCGAGGAACACCCACTCGACGATCGTGTGATGGTAGGTCGTGCGAGCGATCCCGACGGCCATCGGGAGATGGTGTGCGACGAAGCACGCGTACACAAGGTCCACCGTGCCTGACCAAGTCATGCGGCGCTCACACGAGCCCTAACTGGGCGGGGCTCTGGTTCTCACGCGACAGCGCCACGAGGCAGGACTCGGGCTCGAGCGGGCGCTGGAGGCGGCTCGGCGGCGGGTTACGCGGGGCGGCGTCCCGCTGCTGTGCCGGTCCGCCTGTCAGGCCGCCGGGACAGATGCGGGGACAGGTACAGTCTCGACCCGAGGCCAGCACCCCTCAGAGGCGGACCCGCCATGTTTTCTTCATCCCATAGAGAGGAGTCATTGAGATTGCGTCGAAGAGATTAAATCGATTAATGGAACGATTTAATGGGCCCGGGTCGTGCGAGTCGCGGCGCATCGTCGGGGCGATTCTTTGGGGCTGTCGACAACATGGAACGCCTTGGGATATCTCAAGAGAGCTGCGGGTGAGTTTTGCTTTGACCACAGTCAAGGACGTCGCCAAACGCGCTGGGGTATCTCCAGCTACCGTATCAAACGTGATCAACCAGAAAGGGAATGTGAGCCCAGCGCTCGTGGAGTCGGTGACGAGGGCCATAGAGGAACTCGGGTACCGCCCGAACGTGCTGGCAAGGGGGCTCAGGGTAAGCCGCACCTACACCGTCGGGCTCGTAATCTCCGACATGCTGAACCCGTACTTCTCTGAAATAGCGGCTGGGGTCGAGCGGGTCTGTTCCAGGCGCGGATACACCGTGCTGCTTTGCACGACGAACGACAACAAGAGCGCCGAGGCGAAACACGTCCAGGTCTTGAGAGACAGACAGGTCGACGGCATAATCATCGCCTCGACAGGCACGGGCAACGAGCTCATCGAGAAGCTCGTCACCGACGAGTATCCGCTCGTCCTCATCAACCGTCGGCTCGACGGGGTCGAAACCGACTGCGTGGTAAGCGACAACGTCGGCGGAGCCCTGCAGGCGATGGACTATCTGGTCTCTCTCGGTCACAGGCGCATCGGGTTTGTCGGGGGCGCGCGCGACTCGCTGCCGAGCCGCGAGCGGCTCGAGGGCTACTTGCGCGGCCTTGCCAAGGCGGGCATACCGGCTGACAACGAGATCATCCGCTACGGGTATCTCAAGTATTCGGGCGGTTATGAGGCGGCAAAGGATCTAGTAAGAATATCCGATAGACCCACAGCCATATTCGCAGCCAACGACATGATGGCGATAGGCGTGATGGACGCGGTCCTTGAGGCCGGTCTCAGAATCCCTGAGGACATATCGCTTGTCGGCTTTGACGACACGATGCTGAGTTCGCTCAAGAGAATCAACCTTACGACTGTGCGGCAGTCGTACTTGGAACTGGGCGAGATCGCGACGAAGATGCTCCTCGACAAGCTATCGAAGAGGACGGGCAAACGTTCTGTCAGGAAGCAAGTGGTTCTGTGTTCTCTCGTCGTACGCGGAAGCTGTACGCGGGCGGAGACGGAGGCGAGCGGGCGTTCCGATGAAATGGGGCAGGCAGAATAGGCTGGGTCAGGCGGGAACATGACTCACTGGGCACAGGCAATGAGGTTGCCCCAACGCGATAGCGGAGACGATGTAACCGGCAGAGTACTATCTGGGGGTAGGTGGTGCGACGGGGGTCGAGGCGATTCAAAGGGCGCAAACGCGAGGATTTCAGGATGTCATTGGGAATTATGGTTGAAGAAGCGAGTTGCTCCAGCAAGGACGAGCGACGCGCCTGCTGAGGCGGCCCGCAAGCGATTATCGAAGGAGGTCGTCGGAGTTGAAACGCATGTTCGGCAGGTCGAGAGTGTTGATGGCCGCGGTGCTTGCGCTTACTTGCTGCTTTGTTGCAGGGACGGGCTATGCGTCGGGCAACGTCGATCTCACCTTCACAGCGTGGTCGTACGGAGTCGAGACGGTCAACGACAATATCGCCAAGTTTGAACAGATGTACCCGGGGATAAAGGTCGCGTTTTCCGACTTCTCTTGGTTCGATTACCACGACATCATGGCCACGAGGTTCTTCTCCAAGACTCCTACCGATGTATGCTACAGTTCGGACCACTGGCTTCAGGAGTGGGCAGCCGCTGGATGGATCGTGCCTCTCGAGGACTACTTCCCGTGGGTCCGTGAATCCAAAGCTGAGTTCGCCAAGTATGCTGTCGAGGGCATGACTTACAACGGGAAGCTCTATGGGGTTCCATATTACGCGGATCTCATGATCTTCATCTACAACGAGGAAATGCTGAAGAAGGCTGGTTTCAACCAACCGCCCAAGACATGGGAGGAGCTCGCCGAACAAGCCAAGGCCATGAAGGCCAAGGGCATCTGCAACTATCCGATCATCTTCGAGTTCGGTCAGCAAGAAGGAGCAGCCAACGAGGTCCTCATATCCATGGTTTACTCCCGGAAAGACGGGCACATGTTCAACGGCTTGGAGCCGGTCTTCAACAAACCAGGGTCGGCTGCTGCCAAGACGCTTGAATGGATAACCGAGGGAATGCAGAAGTCAAAGATCATCGACCCGGCATCACTCACGATGGCCGAGATCGAGCTGGTCAAGAGCATGCAGTCTGGGCAGCACGCGTTCACCATCCTTCCTAAGTACAACCTTGCCGAGCTGAACAACCCTGCTTCCTCGAAGCTGGCCGGGAAGTTCAAGATGGCGCTCATGCCGGGCGACACGCACGAAACCGTCGGCTATGTCAGGTTCTACGCGATGACCAAGATGGCAGTGGACCGCGGCAAAGACGTTGTCGATGCGGTCGGCAAGTTCATCCAGTACTTCGGCGGCAAGACCAACGGTAAGTACATCGTGGAGAAGCGCTGGGCAGTGGAAAAGGGCCTTGGTTTCGCCCAGTTGCCTCTGTACGACGATCCAGACGTTGTCAAGGCCATTAACTCGTGGGGCGACGTTAAGCTCGAGCTCGAGCAGGCCAAGCTTGCGAGGGCCAAGGAAGGGCTGAGCCCCTTCTACGGAACGTGGGATCTGTTTGTGAGGACAGAACTCCACAAGGCCTACCTCGGTCAACAGTCGCCTCAGCAAGTGCTGGATACCTGCGCCAAGAAGTGGAACGAGATGAGGAAGAAGTAGCCCGAAGAAAGAGCAGCCCGCAGGTGCCAATGGTTCTGATTCTCTGACTGCGCTCCAGTCGGGCTATGCACGGCAGTACACCCTCGGGTTTACGGGGCGGCTCCGCGCACGGGTCACGGTGCTCGGAGCTTGCCCCGCCCGAGGGTTCTCCCCGCCCGAGGGTTCTACGTCCGGGGGTTCTCAAGGAATTGGAGTCGGCACGGACCGAGGGCGCGGATCTGGCACTTTACCTCTGCTTTACGGGCCGGGAGGTATTTAGATGAGTCCTGTTGGAGTTAGTGGACGGGGTACGCTCGCTTCGAGTACACCCATGATCAGTGGTCGTCGCGAGAAACCCTTCCTTCTTGTCGTTCCGACGCTGGGAATTGTCCTGTGCTTCACCGTGTTTCCGATCGGGTACGCCCTAGTTCTGAGCCTGAGGCGTTTCCTGCTTACGCAGCCCTGGGACACTTCGTTTGTGGGTTTGCGCAACTATTGGGAAGTGATAACGAGCGATTACTTCCGTGCCTCCATTGCGAGCACGTTCAAGTTCGCCGCGCTTGCAGTGGTCTGTGTCCTCATCTATGGCGGTCTGGTCGGCCTCCTCCTCGATGCGAGACTGTGGACTTCACGGCTGCTTCAGGTGCTTATCCTGCTGCCATGGGCGATCCCTCCGGCCATCGCCGGCATCATGTGGAAGTGGATATTCCATGCCGACTATGGTGCGGTCAACGGGTTTCTTGTAGGGCTTGGTCTGCTGAAGGATTACTTTCCGTGGCTCAGCACGCCTTCCACCGCAAGAACTTGCCTTGTCATCGCCCACGTTTGGAAAGAAGGCTCGCTCGCCGCAGTCTTGGTTCTTGCTGGGCTACAGACGATCCCTCGCGAACTCCGCGATGCCATCTTTTGTGATGGTGGCGGGCCGTGGACGTATTTCAGGCATGTCGTGATCCCGTTCCTGAAACCTACCCTGCTTGTGATAGCGATCTACGAAACGATGATTGCGATTCTGACGTTTGACCTTGTTTACGTGATGACCGGAGGAGGGCCTGGGAACGCGACGGCTTTGGTCTCCTGGTATGCGTATATCGAGTCCTTCAGGTTCCTCAACTTCGGGCACGGCGCCGCGCTATCGTTCACAATTGCCGCGGTCATCCTGGTGATGATACTGGTGTACCTGAGAGTGCTCAAGACAGAGGAAGTGTACTGACAGGACGCTCCGGCAGGTCGTTCCGGTGACGGCGTCCGCGTGGGCGTGAGAACCTTGCGGCGTCCCTTTGGTCTTGCCTCGTAGATAGGTGGTTTCCTGGGGGTGTTCGAAGTCATGGTGGGGGCCAAGCGCAGGCGCTTGCGACTCGCGTTTCTCTACGGTGTGTCGATTCTCCTGGTCGTGTTCATTTTGTTTCCGTTCTACTGGGTGTTCCGCTCAAGCCTAATGGGTGAGGAGGACCTCTTCTCGCGCCCGATTGTGTGGCTCACGCGGCACCCGACCCTGGACAACTACAGGTACGTCTTCACGGGCGAAATACCCACGAGTTACCAGGTCAAGGGCCTCATGAGGAGCAGGGTTTCTCAAGAGACCCGGTACATTCTGGGCGCTCTCAAGAACAGCACAGTAGTTGCCGTCTCCGTGACCCTGGTGAATCTCATTTTCGGAACGCCGGCCGCCTACGTTTTCGCAAGGATGAGATTCAGGGGATCCCTGAGAGTATACCAATTCATCCTGATGAGCCGCCTCCTCCCCGCGGTTGCCATCGCGATCCCATACTATCTCATCATCAAGTGGGTGGGCCTACTCGATACGTATCTCGGACTGATCCTGGTATACAGCGCGATAACCCTTCCGTTCTCCGTATGGTATCTCACGTTGTATTTTCGAAGCGTGCCAGCCAGTATGGAGGAGGCCGGCCTCGTGGACGGGTGCACGCGCCTTCAGGCTCTACGGTTTGTGTTGGCTCCGGTTGCGGCGCCGGGCATAACGGCTGCTGCTGCGTTTGCCTTCATGGCGGTCTACAACGAGTTCCTTTTCGGGCTCATGCTCACGCAAACCATCAAGAGCAGGACAATGCCTGTGCTCATAGCTGGCATCTCAACGAACCCGGACGTAAGCTATGCCCTTCTCTGTGTCTGCATAACGCTGGCGATAATTCCGCCTGTCATACTTGCCCTTCTCCTCAGGCAGTACATCACGAGGGGGCTTCTAACCACGATTTCGAAGTAGGCCTGTCGCGTTCGAAGTAGGTCTATCGGGGCACTGATTGCGATCGGGGGTGTCACAGTGGAAAAGACGCTGAATGTGGGCGTGATTGGACTGGGTCTCATCGGTTCCCTACATGCGAGGATCATGCGCCAGCTTCCCAACGCGAGCCTTGTGGCAGTAGCAGATGCCGACCCGGAGAGGGCTCGTGCCGTCGGCGAGGAAGAGCGGTGCTGCTCATACACGGACTATCGCGACCTGCTTGCTAGGGGCGATATCGACGCTGTCTCCATATGCGTTCCTGACACGTACCACCTGGAGGTGAGTGCCGCAGCAGCCTCGTCAGGCAAGCACATTCTGCTTGAGAAGCCGCTTGCTGCGACCGTGGCTGAAGGCGAGGAGATCATAGACGCAGTCCAGGCAGCTGGGGTCCGGATGATGGTCGCGCATATACTGCGCTTCGACCCCAGGTATGTGCAGCTTCACGATGCTCTGGTTCGCGGAGAGCTTGGAGAGCCGATCCATCTACGCCTGAGACGGCAGAACCCCGTGCTGACGGCCAGAAGACTGGGTGGCTCTGTTCCAATACTGCAGTACCTTGGTATCCACGACGCCGACCTCATCCGCTGGTACGCATCGAGCGATGTCGACCGAGTTTACGCCCAGAGAGTCACCAAGTTCTCCAGCGGCGAGGGCAGCGGCGAGAGCAGGAGCCAAGGCGGGAGCCAAGGTGGCGGCCAGGGCAGCGGACAAGGCAGTGGCGAGGGTAGCGGGCAAAGCCGTGGCCAGGGTGGCAGGCAAGGTGCGGAGGACGCCCTCATTGCTCTCCTGACGTTCAAAAGCGGGGCGATTGGGACGATCGAGCTTGGCTGGGCGCTTCCCCAGAACTTTCCTTCTGGCATCTATGCTTCCGCGGAGGTGGTTGGGACCAAAGGAGCAGGTTACGTGAACATCCTGGACCAGGGCCTGTGCATATACACGGAGAACGGGCTCAGATGTCCCGATACTCTGCATTGGCCGGAGGTGAACGGGCAGATCGTCGGCGACCTGCGAGATGAGATAGCTCACTTTGTGGACCGGACACTCGACGGAGAGGAGTACGCGGTGAGTAACACGGATGCTCTTGCAGCCGTCCGGATCATCGAGGCATGCGCAAAGTCCATTGACCGAAACCAGCCGGTGCAGCTATGACGTTTGTAACCGGCGCAGGTCTGATGTTTGCGGCCGGTGCCGCTCTGGCGCTCGCAGCCAGTGTAGCTCTGACGTTTGCAGCCGGCGCAGGTCCGATATTCGTCTTGTGACCGCCTTGCGCTCACCGTCAGGATATAGCAATACCAGGAGGGGTTGAGATGAACAAGACTCGAGTGCTCTATGTTGGGGATTCAGCGGGAGTGGTTGGGCCCGTCTTCGTGGCCTCACCGTTTGAGGTCGAGGTGAAGGGGTTCAACGTTCACGTGTGGGGACAGCCTCTCATCGACGGACTTCAGGCTACCGGCGAGATCGAGGTGACCCATCAGCCCAGCTGGCAAGCCTATGGTTCGTACCCGAAGACGCCCGAGGAAATGGCTGCGTATGATGTAGTTATAGTAAGTGACGTCGAGAAGGACGTACTGGTGCTCTATCCGGTATGGACGAAGGCTCCCATGGGACCGAACAGGCTCGAGACAACGCGTAAGTACGTAGAGAACGGCGGCGGGTTCCTCATGGTCGGAGGATGGACCTCCTTCTCGGGTCGTTACGGCAAGGCGGCCTACTATGGGACTCCCATCGAGCAGACACTGCCTGTGGAGTGCCTTGCCGGGCTGGACGACCGGGTCGAGTGTCCTGAGGGCGCAGTCATCAAGACACTAGAGCCCGACCACCCCATTCTCAGGGGCATCCCGAAGGAATGGCCGATCATGTTGGGATACAACAAGGTAAAGGTCAAGCCGGGCGCCAAGGTGCTGGCAACCATCAACGACGACCCGTTCATCGTGGTATGGGATTATGGCAAAGGCCGCTCCATGGCTTTCACCACCGACTGCTCGCCTCACTGGGGCGTTGACTTCGTAAAATGGGATTACTACGGGCAGTTCTGGAGACAGGCCATCCAATGGCTTGCTCGGAGAGCGTAGGCCCAGCGCCATGGGGAGCGTAGGATCACAGCACGGGGACTAGAAAAGCCTCCTAGGTGTAGTAAGCTGTGTAGCAAGCTCCACTGTCCGCGGCCATCGCGGCGGCTGCGACTGCGGCTGCGACTGCGGCGGTGGCCGCGGACAGTGCTGGCGAGGCCCTCCTGTCTGCGTCCTCACATGAGTCGGTCATCGTCTCGGCCGGCGCCGGCCGTTACATGGCGTACAGTAGGCACAGGTGCACAGGTGCAGGTTTCGCGACGGCGTTGGTGTCAGGGCGGTTGCCGTGAGAACGACGAAAGGTTCATCGGCAGGGGGCAGGATTGCACGATGTCTTGTCGAAGTAGGCGACTGGATATGTCTGGATAATCGTCGGTTCCTTGTCGACGGTCATGGCATAGACTCGGCATGCCTGAAGCGTCTGCAGCGTCGCATGTTCTGAGGGAAGGGAGCGTATGACTAAACCGTCAAATACGCTGTCCGGAGAGTGCGTCGCCCTCCAACCGGACGCAAAAAGAGGCTGATCGGGTGGTACCGATGGCAGGACAGAGTCTTTGCATGACCATTGACGGGGAAGGGATCAGAGAAGGGGTGCCGCTGCAACTCCTCGCGACAGTCTTTAGGGGCGTGCAGGACACGATTTACCACATGGCCATGGCCGAATCCGGCCACGATGTACGCCCGAGGGCTCGCGTGCCCGACGATATCAGGACGCAGTATCAGCTGATACGCGCGGCGGAGCACAACAGTGCATATACCATTGAAGCCGCGTTTGCATCCCCCGCGCAAGCTTCCCTATCGTTCGAACCGAACAGGCGGACGGCGGTGCTCGAGAAGTACACGTCCCTTCTGGGTGCTCTCTCGGAATCCGGCGACCACACGTTGTCTGTGCTGTTTCCTGATACGATGTGGCGGAGAAGGATACTCCGGTCTCTGGAGGTCTATTGCCCAAAGAAGGGGGACCAGTGGCACCTGACCGTGAGTCACGAGCCCAAAGGCACTGCGGCAACTCTGTCAGCCGTGACCCGTGAGCGGATATCTAGGCTCCTTGCTGAACCGGGATTCGAGGAGACGACTGTTAGCGGAGAGCTTGTGCGGATACATCTGGACGAGCACAAGCTTGGGATCTATTATCAACCGACAAGCCGCGTGCTGGACTGCTACTACGACCCTGAACTGGAGGACCTAATCGTGGAGAATCTGAAAGGAATCGTCCATGTCGCCGGCAGGGTGCAACTCAGGGTGCAACTCGATGCGAACGGCTTTCCTGACAAGATCGTCGATGTCTCCGACATTCGTGCTCTTGACCTTCGACCGCTCATGCTCAAATCAATCGAAACGGCTGAGGGGAGGCTCGTTCTCAGGCGGGCGGAGTCAGTCAGGCCATCATTCGAGGACGGGGAGGTCGTATTCGAGCTGCCCGACTTGCACATCGTCGCATCGGGCGCCACGCGTGAGGACGCTGTGGAGAAGCTCTTTTCCGATCTCATTTGGTTGTGGAAGGAGTACGTGCTCGCACCCCATGAGGAGTTGTCTCAGGACGCGAGGGAGCTCGCGGAACGTCTTCGCGGAATGATCGAGGAGGCTTCGGTGGGGAATGGGTGAGGCGAACCGCAGGGACGTGGAAAGCGCGTTACGCAAGAAAGGGTTTCGGCAGTCAGGTGGCAGCCATCGCAAGTTCGTGTTCTACACGTGCGGCGGAAAGAAGACGTCGGTATGGACCGAGATAAGTCACGGATCCAAACACAGAGACCTCTCGGAATTCATACTTCACAAGATGGCCGATCAGTGCCGCCTCTCCTATCCTCAATTCAGAAGACTGATCGAGCGTCCTATGTCACGTGAGGAGTACGAGGGGCTGCTGGTACAAAGTGGGAGTACAAGAGAATAGGGCATTCAGCTTTCCCTTCACCGAATCCGCCAAGTCTGCCTTCACTGTCTGGCCTGCGGGGCGCACGAGCATCGCCATCCCGTTCCACAACCACCTCAACGCCACGGAGGTCGACTACGTTTCCGGCATCCATGAGCGCGCGCTGGAGCTGGAGGATGTGCAGTAGGCGCACTCACGATCTCGCGGTCGCGATCACGTGGCGGGGTGCGCCGAGAGGACATGCCCCGTGCAGGCAGACTCAGTCACCTCACTCCCTCCTCGAAGCGGTCACGTCCGAGGTCGGGTGAGACGATCGCAACGTCGATGTCGCTCTCGCCGTCCGCGTCCCCTCGAGCGTGGGACCCAAACTCATCTTTGACAGCGAGACAGGGTTTTGATGTGCCACGGACCCAGAAACCCGCATGTCGAAGCGTCTCCACGTACCGTCTTATGAGGCATTCAACTGATTCTCGAGCCACGCCATCATCTCCCTGGTATCATCCAGAGTTACGCGCGCAAAGTCCCTATCGCACCTTGTAGACAGCTGCGCCCTGTCCCCAGGGTATCGCGCTTCTATATAGAATTCCGTGAGCGTCGAGAGGAGGACCTTCTGCCTATCCGAACATTCGCCCCAAACGCCGGCCTCATCGGCGAGTCGCACCAGCTCGTGCTTGCGGGGCGGGACCTCTTCTGTCAGGGTTCGAGAGGCGCCCCGCCGGTTCGAAGACTGCGCCAGGTGTGATCGTCTGTTAATTTGGCGGAGGCTCGCGTCTGTCTGGGAACCCACCTGGCCATGGCAAGATGGCAGGAGGGCGAACGTGTTCAGCAGCGCTTCGGCGGTCCCCGTCCCAGCCCTGCAAGCCCCAGTCCATGCGGGCGCCGACGGTATGCAAGCGCTGTCCCAGTGTCAAGGCGAGGGGATCCCGCCGAAACGCGGAGCCCGCAGTGGCGCGGGTCCCGTAAGAGCGTGGGGCCCGCGGAAGCGCGTGTCCTGCAGAAACGCATGCCCCTCGGAATCGTGCATCCCGGAGAAGCGCGGATCCCGCAGAAACGCGGGTCCCGGAGAAGCGCGGATCCCGCATAAACGCGAAAGGAGGCTCCGAAGGCATGACAGGCAAGCGATGTGTGTCAGCCGGACTCGGTGACTTCGCGACGCGAACCCTCGCCTCTTGGGCTTCGCGGGTCGAAATCCAAGACCTACCCGAGGACGCAATCGCGATGGCTGTGGAGTGCGTTGTGGACTGGGTCGGGGTTGCGCTAGCGGGGTCCGCCCAGGATGTCGCAGCCCTGGTCGCGCCGCTATTCGATGGCGCCGTGGACGCTGTGCCTCGCCGGGGGGCGTCGACCGTCTTGAGAGCCGGGCTCGACAAGTTCTCTGGCATGTGGATGTGGGCATCCTTCCTGAACGGCTTCAACGGACACGTGCTCGGGCTTGACCACGTCCACAGGAGCACGCTGCTCCATCCCGGGGCAGCGGTGATCCCTGCGGCGCTCGCGTGCGCTGAGAGATACCGGGCTTCCGGGTCTCGCCTGCTAGCGGCGATTGTGGTCGGCTACGAGGTGTGCTCGAGGGTTGCGGAGGCCGCGGGACGTTCACATCATGCCAGATGGGATACCACTGGCACGTGCGGGGCGTTCGGCGCGGCCGCCGCCGCTGGCAAGGTCCTCGGCTTGGACGACGTCGAGATGTGCTGGGCGCTGGGACACGCTGGCGCCCACGCTTCAGGCCTTCGGCAGGTTCGCGAGGATGGCGCGATCTCCAGGCCACTGTATGCCGCGAAGGCGGCGCTAACCGGGCTCCTGGCGGCCCTCATGGCCAAGTGCGGGTTCGGCGGGCCTGTGCGGATCCTCGAGGGAGAGCAAGGCTTCTTGAAGACGATGTCATCCGAGCCCGCCCTCGAAGCGCTCACCGACCGGTTGGGCGAGAGATACCGGATCTGCGAGGTGTCCATGAAGCCCTACCCTTCTTGCAAGCACTCGCACGCCCAGGTCGACGCGGCGCTAGAGATCGCGGCCGAGCCTGGCTTCGATCCCGACAGGGTCCGGGCTGTCAGGGTGCGCACCTACGAGACCGCCGTCAAGGCGGCCATCACGTCTACGGGTGGGGGCGGGAAGTACCCGCGCTCTCCGAGCGAAGCCTTTCGGAGCTCCCCGTACTGCGTCGCCGTCGCGCTTCAGAAGGGGCGTCTTGGGCTGCGCGACTTCCGTCCCGATGCGATAAGGCTCAACGACTACGCGAGGAGGCTCATTCCCAACACGACCCTTGAGGTCGACGACGAACTCGACGCGGAGTACCCCAAGATGTGCGGCGCGGAAGTCGAGGTCACCATGGACGACGGCGCGACGCTGTCCTCGTCCGTCATGCGGCCAAAGGGAGACCCCGAGAACCCCATGTCTCTGGAGGAAGTGTGCGACAAGGCGGTGGACCTAGCGGAGATCGCCTTGCCTCATGAGCAGGCGGTGGCTTGCGTGCAGCAGGTCGCTGACGTGCAGAACGCGAAAGACGTGGCCGTGTTGTTGGATGTCTGAATCCGGGTTGTCTGGCTTCCGCCTTCTTCGCGCTCTTTGAACCGCTTGCGTGCAGTTCGTACTTCCCGGGATGTGCTTCCTACCTGTTTGGTTTCGCGCCATGGTTCCCACGGCTCGCGCTGAGCCTCTCGATCAAGTACAGAATCACCTTCTGGTCCTCGGGTGCGAGGCTTTGCAGGGTGCGGGCCATCGCCTCGACCTGGTCTGTTTCCTCCACCCCCTCGCCGGTCGCCAGCCTGAGTAGATCCTGCGCGGCTATCCCGTACCCGTTTGCTATGCGCATCAACGTCTTCGCGGAAGGATTCACGGGCCTACCTGTGCGCGCGTCACGGCCTCGTTCGAGTGCGCTCAGGTAAGTGTGGCTGATTCCAACCTTCTCGGCCGCCTCTCGGAGACTTAGGCGCCTTTGGATGCGGATTTCGCGGAGCTTGTCTCCTATCTGGTTCAATCACATCGCCTCGTTTCTACCAAAATCGCTGCTGTGTTCGTGGACGCGGGGAGGACAGAAATCGTGCGTACAATATAATTGACATGCTGGGCAGTCTGTGTTACAATCTGTCCGGAAACTACACAAGGCGCTCACATTGTCCCGCTGTCCTGCGCTATTTCGGAACGCAGAAAGGGGGAGTCCGATCGTCTAGGAGTGGAGTGTGTCTGTCACACAAAGCGTGCCCTGTCGGCGCCGGCGCTAGTCTCCGCTTGGCGTCTCGCATGGAAATGCCGGCTTCCCCGCGGCTGGCGCGAGGCGGCGCAGGTGTCGAAGGCGCCGCTGGCGCACAAGATGACTCGGGCGCAGAAGGTCCCAGAGCCGTCGCAGCCACGGGCACGCCGTACCGTGGACGCGGAGAAATCACGCCGGAGTCGCCGAGACATGATAAAGCCGTTCATTGTTTCGCCGTGTGGGTGCGCTTGTCCTTCCAGGCTGAAGGCATGTCGCTATGACGTCCGAGCTCCGCGAGGCCGAGCGAGCGAGGCTGACGGTGTGCCCGGAGGGTGTGGGAAGGCAAGGCGGCGGGCGCTCGCGAGCGATCCCCTGATGCCTGTGAGCCATCCATTAAGTGAGGGTACAGAAATGCTCCCGACCTTTGGAAGAGTTTGCCGGTGATTGCACGAGGGGTGTTAGAATCCGGCCACTGGCCAGAGGGGCGGATTATGTCAAGACGCCCCGCTTGGGGCGCCGTCCCCGAGTGCAACACCGACAAACCCGCAGCTACTGGAGGAGGGGCGAGAATCAACGCACCCTCACTTAGCGTTGCGATGGTCGCTGACGGTGTCGAGGGAGCCTCTCCGCCCCCTGCGACCTAGGGGCTATCCGGTTGAGCCGGGGTTCCGGGGTTCCGAGGGGGCTATGAAGGTGTGGCACACGCGACACGCCGGATGAGCGCGTCTCTCCCTGTCCCTGCACTTCCGGTTCGTGATCTCGTGAGACTCCGGCGGAGTGGGGTCGTCGGTGCCGCCGAGGAGCTGTCCCTGCACTTCCGGTTCGTCATTTCGTGGGGCCCCTTGGCGGCGGCGACGTGGAACCTAGCCCACCGCAGTGCCGCGCCTGCTTGTACGGCGAGGCCATGGGGGTGGAAGACATGACGGAGGGCCAGCAAGCCGAGGTACCCGCACTGGAGTCCACAGCTTGCGCGATTCGCCAGCTGACGGCAAAGACCCACAAAGCCTGTGGACGCGTTCCCCATGATGGCTCACTCTCCTTGAGCGAGATTCTGGCGACTCTGTACTTCGCAGTAATGAGAGTTGATCCAACCCGACCCGGGTGGCCTGACCGAGATCGATTGGTCCTTGGAAAAGGCCACGCCTTCGGTGTGCTCTGTGCGGCTTTAGCCCTCAAGGGGTACTTCCCCGAATCAGATCTGTTGGCCACGCTCAACAGACTCAGGAGCCCGTTGGGGACACACCCTGAAATGAACAAGGTCCCTGGTGTGGACATGACCACAGATTCCCTGGGCCACGGCCTCCCCGTCGCCATGGGAATGGCCTTGGCCGGTAAGCTCGCTGATCGCGACTATCGGGTCTTTCTCGTCGCGGACGACGGCGAGCGCCACGAAAGACTCGTGTGGGAGGCTTTCACGGCTGCGGCCCATCATGGGCTCGACAACCTCGTAGTGATCATTGACAAGAAGAGCCCGTCCACGGGTAGCCCGTCCATGGGTGGCCCGACGCGGAAGACCATGGCGTCGGAGCACTTCGTCGAGAGACTTCGGGCGATTGGATGGTACGTCGCGACAGTGGAGGGGCACGATATCGCTCAGCTCTTGGAGGCTCTTCGAGACATCCCCGGTCGGCAGGGACGACCGACCGCGATCATAGCGTTTACGGTGAAAGGCGAGCCAAGGTGAGCGTCGGGCTGGGAGTCGAGGCGACCAAGGCACATGACGAGCCGGGAGCGGAGGGAGGCACGCGCGCGCCGAGCTGGGAAGCGGGGCAGGGATGGCGCGCGTCGGACTGGCGCTCGAGCTGGGAATCGAGAGGAATCGAGGTCGAGGACAAGATACGTGGCCGGAACTCTCGTGGTGCCGGAACCCCGACGATTTGCCCGGAGTGCCTCAGATATCCGACACTTCACAAGAGCGTGCGGGGGCTCCTTAAGAGTGGTCTTGCCGACCGCGTAGCCTATGACGCGGATCTTGTCCAACAGCACGCTGTAGTTAAGCATCCCTTCCTTGATGCGGCTGAGCAGATGCGGTTTGAGATGGATTCGGCGTCTCTAATTCGGTGGGGGTGGGGGAATTCCCATCCGGCCTCCACGGTGGATTGTACAACCGGCCGCAAGATCCTGTCATATCAGCCACCTATAGACGGTTAGGAACCTCCTACGTGAAACCTCGCTCCACTAGGTCCCGCAAAGGCTCTCTTGAGAATCCCACATCTCTCGCGCAAAAGCCGGTTCTCTCGCCGAAGCCGGACGAGCTCCTTTACTGGCCGCGTCTCGAGTAGGCGCAACAGCCTCGCTACGACCCGTGGTCGACACCACTGTCGGACTTCCAGGCGCGGCGAGACGGCGACGTGGCGGGAAAGACGTCGGCCTTGATCGCGCGGACCATCGAGAGCATGGTGCACTAGGAGGGCCGTCGTGGCACTTTCGCGTGAGATCCCCGGCCAACGTGATTCCGATAGCCAACATGACCCCGTCGGGCCTTTGAGCCGAGCTTGCTCTTAGACTGAAAACCAAGTGAGTAAAGGCAGGAATTTGGGCAAGCGCGGTGAACAATTACTCCAGTAACTTAATAAGGCACTCAAAGTATCCCCATAGGCCTCCGGGCTCGGTTGCCCCGCATGGAATAGACTTTAAGAGACGGGAGGGGGGATTCAGGGGCAGGGAGTCAGCCCTGCACTTGACGTCGGAGGGATGGCCACGGGGCCGGCTCACGCCCAGGCCGACGCTGTCAGGGCCAGCCTAGACTCGCACGGCAAGGTGAACAACGCGAAGGACGCCATGGAGAACGCACGGTGGGATGCAAGTGAGGGATGTACGCACACCTGCCAACGTAAGGGGGGACGGCAATATGCGGAAGGTTCGGATGGCGGCTTTCTTACTAGCGTTGACCCTAACCTTTATCCCAGCTCCTTTTGCTATGGCACGAAACGCTGAGTTCAACGCGATTCCAGAGACGGGAATGGCGAAGATTATCCTGGATATGCAGAAGCTCCCTGTAGTGGGAACGGTCATGATGGTGGGGGCTCACCCAGATGACGAGGATAACGCGCTCCTCGCTTATCTGACCAAAGGGGCGCATGTGAATGCATATTACCTTGTCGCGACCCATGGTGAAGGAGGTCAGAACGAGATCGGTCCGGAGCTGTACGAGGCCCTCGGGGTGCTACGATCTCAGGAACTCGCGTCCGCTCGCACAATAGACGGCGCGATCCAGCTATACCTCGGAGCTACTGACTTCGGCTTCTCCAAATCGGGCGACGAGGCCCTCCAAAAGTGGGGACATGCACAGCTTCTATCGCGCATGGTGCGGGTCTTTCGGCAATATCGTCCTGATATTGTGATGACACATCACGACCCCATTCACGGACACGGTCACCATCAGGCTGTAGGGAGATTGGTTCTCGAAGCGGTCAGAGCTGCGGCGGATCCAAGCCAGTTCCCAGAGCAGATACGCGATCAGGGGCTGCAACCCTGGCAGGTCCTGAAGCTCTATGTCGCGGACTCCAGGGAACCAATCTACCTGACGCCGGACCTCCAGGCAAGAGTGAGTGACGAGTACAGCATGAGTGCCTGGGCAGACAAACCCACCGTCGACATCAACGTCGGTGCGTTCGACCCGATCCTCGGTCGCTCCTACCAAGAGGTCGGCGCGCTCGCCCGGTCCATGCACAAGTGCCAGGGCATGGTCCGTCCGGGAGTGAAGGGAGACCAGATCGTCCATTACAGGCTGGTCGAAAGCGCCGTTGGCGTCCAGGCGAACGCCAAGGAGAAGAGCGTGTTCGACGGGATCGACACGTCTCTCAATGCGCTGCTTGCTGGCCTTAACGCGCCTTCAGACGCGCTTACGAGCCTCCGCCAGCGGATCGTTGAACTAGACAGCACGGTCCGGGACGTGCTCGCTGGGCTCAGCTATGCTCAGCCTCAGGCTGTGGCCGGCGACTTACTGAGAGGGCTTCAGTTGGTCCGGGAGATGGAGCGCGAGGTGTCTGCGATGCCGATAGCGCCGGCAGATAGATCCCTCGTTCTCCAGCGCCTTGCCGACAAGGAACGCGACTTCGTGCAGGCCGCGCAAGACCTCTTCGCTGCGTCGCTCGATGTAACGACCGATGATGCCGATGTTGTGCCCGGCCAGACCGTGACTGTCACAGCCGCGTTCTGGAACCGGGGGGATGAGCCCGTCGAGAATATCCGCATTCACCTCGACCTTCCTGTTGGCTGGACCGTCAGCCCCGAAACGGTCGAGTTCGCCAGCGTGACTCATAACCAGAAGGTGGAAGCGAAGTTCAAGGTCACCGTGGCACCCAAGGCGTCATACACTGACGCGCACGATAACAGCCCGGTCCAAGCCACAGCGGACTGGGAGGTTATGGGCGTGCCCCTGTCGACGGCAGGAGCTGCGGAGATGCGAGTCGTGCCGGTTGTGGCCGTGTCGCTGACGCCCGAGAAACTCATGACGCTCGCGCTTGACACCGCCGTGGTGAAGGAGTTGGCCGTAGGTCTTCGCAACAACAGCAAGGGGCCTATCACGGGGCGGGTGGTTCTGGACCTCCCCAAGGGCTGGACTTTGGCGGATTCTTCGGCCACGGAATTCACGCTGAAGTCGGAGGGCCAGGAGACCTCCGTGCCTGTGAAGGTCGTCATCCCGGCGCACGCACTCACTGGCCGATATATGATAGGAGCCAGGGCAGAGTACGGTGGCGGCGAGTCGAACGTAGGCTATCAAGTGATTGCCTATCCGCATATCAACACACGCTATCTTTACAAACCAGCCCAAGCGCGCCTGGCCGTCATCGATGTGAAGGTCGCACCCGAGCTCAAGGTCGGCTACGTCAGCAGCGGGTTCGACCAGGTGCCGGAGTACCTCGAAGAGATGAGCGTGAATGTCCACCTCCTGACCGCGGCTGACCTGAACGCCTCCGACCTGTCGCAATACGATACCATTATACTTGGGATCCGAGCCTATCTCAGCCGTCCGGACCTAGTTGCCAACAACGGGCGCTTGCTCGACTACGTGCGAAATGGTGGCAATCTGATCGTCCAATACAGCAAGACCGGAGAATGGCGCCAAGATTACGCTCCGTTCCCGATCACAGTGAGCAGCAACCGCGTTACGGTAGAGGAGGCTCCGGTGACGGTGCTGCAACCCGACCACGTCCTCTTCAACGCACCGAATAAGATCTCCGCGGAGGACTGGGAAGGATGGATTCAGGAGAGGGGCCTGTACTTCCCCAATAGCTGGGCCAAGGAGTATACCGCTCTCACCGCCTGCAACGACCCGGGCGAGCCATCTCAGCAGGGCCCGTGGCTGATCGCGCGGTATGGGAAAGGGACGTATATCTATACAGCGTATGTCTGGTATCGCCAGCTTGATAGCCTAGTGTCTGGCGGATACCGGATCTTTGCCAACATGATCAGCCTCCCCCGGGTGCAGCACGGCGACGCAACCCATTGACCCGGACGGGAGTCGAGAGTCCGAGCGGGTCGGCCGCGAGTGCCCTATTAGGCCTGCAGGCTACAGTGAGGCGCCTCATCCGGCCCATGCAGATGATGGCCTCGTGGGCCGGTCGCACTAGGGTTGCGGCGATCGCGCGACTAAGCGTTGCGGAAGGTGGTTTGTCGCGAGCACGATGGAGATGACGGGAGCCGTGTGGGCGGCTGCGAGCGTGAGACCGCCCGACCGCCAGATGCCAGGAGCCCGGACTCGGAAATCCCGGCACGGACGCCGCCGCCAGTTATGCTATGAGGACGTCAGCAAGGACGATCGCTCCCGTTCGAGCAGGGCGCTTCGCGGTCGCACCCGCGAAAGAGGTGAGTTGTGAGAAGGAATCCGGCTGTTGGTGTAGAAGGCACAACTAAGTTAGGCACGGTAATAAAGTTAGTCTCCTCGAGCCCAATTGATTGGAAAGAATGGCAGGTTGGTGTGAACGATGGCCTTTGCATCACTTCGAACCACCGCGAGCGTGCGTCGCCACAACTTGAGTCTGCTTCTGGAGATCATCGAGTCTCAGGGCCCCATTTCACGGGCAAGCCTCTCAAGGGTGACAGGTTTGAGCCAGCCCACGGTGGGGGCTGCGATAGATGTGCTCTTCCGGAGCGGGCTTGTTCGGCCGGTCGGGACCGGTGAATCGAGCGGCGGCCGTCCGCCAATCATGTTGGAGTTCAACGCCACGCACGGGTTCATTGTGGGAATCGACTTAGGAGGTACCAACATCAAGGTCGGCCTGACCGATTTGCGGGGTCGGGTGCTTTGCCGAATTGAGGAGCCGACGCCGAAGTGGCAGAATGGCTCTCCTGGCGCCGTGACCGACGCGATCTGCGCCGCCGTTCAGAAGGCCGTGGACGAAGCGGGAGTGAGTTGGGAGAGGGTCTTGGCGATTGGGGTCGGCGCGCCGGGAGTGACGGACCCCAATACCGGCACGGTGAGCCTCGCGCCTGCGGTGGGGTGGGACAGGACCCCTGTGCGAACTCTTCTCACCGAAAGGTTCCGAATCCCAGTGCGTGTGGATAATGACGTGAACGCTGCTGCCATGGCGGAGCAAGCCTTCGGCCACGGCCGCGAGTATCCCAATTTCGTATTCGTGGCGATAGGGACGGGCATCGGCGCCGGTGTCGTGATAAACAGCCAGTTATATAGGGGGGCCACCTATGCGGCCGGCGAACTGGGGTACATGGTCATAGACCATTCGTGGAATCCGGCCGATGTGCGGGACTTCGGGTGTCTTGAGAGCATGGCTGCTGCGCCAGCCATCACGCGATGGGCACAAGAGGTCTTGCCGGGAAGCATGTCTGATGAGAGCGTCGGCCCGCGCGAGCACGCTGGCGGCGCGACCGACGCCTCGACCATGCTGACGGGAGGGCCGGAGGCGCTATTCAAGGCCGCAGAGGAGGGCTATGAGCCTGCCAAGCAGGCTGTTGCGAGGATCGCTGGGTACTTGGCGGCTGCTCTAACCAACGTGGCGGTGTTGTTGGATCCTCACGCGATCATCCTCGGCGGCGGGATCTCACAAGCCGGCGACACGTTGCTCAACCCAGTGATAGAAAGAATGAGGCAACTATCCCCGGTCGTTCCCGTGCTGCGTTTCTCCGCGTTAGGCGCCGACGCCGGGCTCTTGGGCGCCGCGGCTCTGGGGATTTCGGAGATAAAGGAAAGGTTGCTGAACGGGGAATGACGCTGATGACGCATAGTCCCAACGGAGACAAGCAGCGGGCCTGGTCCCCGGATGGACGTAGAGCGACCGCGAAGGAGAACCAGACGCAGGCAACCGCGGGGCAGCTCAACGAGGAGCGGAACCCCGTATATGTGGAGGCTGTCTTGCGACCGGACTTCGCTTTCGCGAGAGAACGGCTCTTGCGCTACATCCTCGAGGTGGATGTAGCCCACGTCATCATGCTCATGCGCTGCGAGATCGTCCCTGCCGAGACGGCTCGCGCCCTCTTGCGAGTAATCGGGCCGATGATGGAGAGTCCCGAAGAAACCGCGCCTGCTGTGTACGATCCCCGGTTCGAGGATCTCTTCTTCATGATTGAGGAGTGCGTCGCAAGGGACGCTGGAGACGAAGCCGCCGGGTCAATGCATGTGGCGCTGAGTCGCAACGACCTAGATACGGCTATCTTCAGGATGGCGGCACGCGACAGGCTCATCGAGCTGGGCCGGAGATTGGATGCACTGCGTCGAACCCTTTTGGACGTGGCGGAACGGGAACGTGCCACTGTCATGCCCGCGTACACCCACAATCAGCAAGCTCAGCCCACCACGTTTGGGCATTACCTCGCCGCCGTTGAGGCGGTGGTGGCGCGCGACGGGCAAAGGCTCATCCAAGCGTGGCCTCGCACCAACCTCTCCCCGCTGGGCGCCGCAGCACTGGCAGGCACCGGGTTTCCCGTGGACCGCGAGTGGATCAGTGCCTCGCTCGGCTTCGAAGGCCTAGTAGAGAACACGTATGATGCGGTGTCTTCCGCGGATTACGCCCTTGAGCTCGCAGGGATCTGTAGCGGAACGGCTGGGGATCTGAGCAGGTTCGTCTGTGACCTGATGTTCTGGGCCACGAACGAGGTGGGTGTTCTGCGGCTGGACGACGCATTCATCCAGGTCTCAAGCATCATGCCGCAAAAGCGCAACCCGGTGGCCCTGGAGCACACGCGTGCCCTTCTCGGGAAGGCGATCGCCGGGGAGGCAAGCGGGAGGCTGCTGTTGCACAACGTTCCGTTTGGAGACGTGAACGACGCCGGCGTCCAACTGCAGCCCATAGTGCATGAGCAATGCAGCCGCCTACGCGAGGCCGTGGCCTTGCTTGGCGAGGTCCTGGCAACCATGAAGGTCGATCAGGAGGTGCTGAAACAGCGGGCCATCCGCAGCTTCGCCACCTCCACCGAGCTGGCTGACACTCTGGTGCGCCGAGACCGCCTTCCATTCCGCCTCGCCCATCGGGTTGTGAGCAGGCTGGCGGCTCGGCTCAGTGCGGCAGGTAGGGTGTGGTCCGAGCTCGCCCTCTCAGAGTTGGAGGCGGAGGTGCGCGCGGTCACCGGAGGGAGTCAGGGGACAAGTTTAACAAGCGATGAGCTCCAGGCCGCTTTGGATCCCCTTGAGTTTGTGGCGCGACGGCGAGTCCCGGGCGGGCCTGCGGAAGCAGTGCTCGGGGAGTACTTGAAACGGCGGCGCCAGGCCTTGAGCGAAAGCACGGCCTTTTGGGACAAGTGTGAGGCATCCATGAAGGCTTATAGAGAACGGCTCTCGCGAGAGTGGCGCAAGGCGGTGCAAAGTCAGGCCTAGGAGGTGAGGCACAGACGGGGTTTCGAAACCGGACCGTCAGAAATGATTGTGCTTCGTGCGACTCGGGTCTCAACAGGGAAAGTCATCCGAAGGAGGAGAAGGCGATGCTTAAGCGTTGGCTGAGCTTATCCATGATAGTGGTCATGACCACTCTACTGTGGGCTGCATCGGCTTCGGTTGCGGCGGCCAAGGAGGTCACCATCGAATACTGGCAGTACTACTACGAGAGCAAGGTCAAGCTCATGACCGACCTCATCAAACAATTCGAGCAGCAGAACCCGGGAATCCGCGTGGAGCAGAAGACCTTTCCTTACGAGCAGTTCAACCAGAAGGTCGCCATTTCCGTTCCTGCGGGCACGGGGCCGGATGTGGTCAACCTTTACTATGGCTGGGTGCCCAAGTACGTGGACGGTGGCTACCTCCAGCCATTGCCGGCTGACGCCTTTCCGGCCAGCACCATACAGAAAGAGTTCCTCCCCATGGTAGAAGCTGCCAAGCTGAACGGTCAGTACTGGGGGCTGCCCACAGCCGTGCGCGCGCTGGCATTGTTCTGGAACAAGGACCTCTTCAAAGAGGCGGGGCTCGATCCGAACGCTCCGCCACAGACATGGGAGCAGCTGCAGGAGTATGCAATCAAGCTGACTAAGCGCGACAAGAACGACCAACTCGTCCAGGAAGGCTATGCTTGGAACGCCGACGGGCAAGACAACCACGTCTTCATCCAGGTGCTGCTCCGGCAGTGGGGCGTGACTCCATTCTCACCCGACAACAAGCAGGTGCTGTGGAACTCCAAGCCCGGTGGATATGAGGCTTTCCAGTGGTGGACGGACCTCGCGGTCAAGCACCGCGTAGGCGATCCCACGTTCATGGGCGACTACCGCACCGCGTTTATCACGGGCAAGGCAGCCATGATGATCGACGGCTCCTTTGCTCTTGGGACGTTGAGAGATAAGGCGAAGAACATCAACTGGGGCGTCACGACCCTCCCGGTGCGGGCAGCGAACCCGAGCGTACGCGCAAACGTTGGCTCCTTCTGGATGAATGCCTTGACGGTCAACGCGAAGGACGAGAAGCGCGACGCTGCCATCAAGTTCCTGAGGTTCCTCACCTCTCCAGAGGTGATGAAAGTTTGGATGGAGAAGGTCGGTGAACTGCCGGCGCGGAGCGCCTTGACCGAGGACCCAGCGCTTCAGAAGGACCCGATCTACGGTCCGTTCCTAGCAGGACTGAAGTACGCGCATGCTACGTTCTTCGTGGATGAAACATCCGAGCGTCAGGCGATAATCGATGCCACCAACGAAGTCCGTCTCCAGGGCACGAATCCCAAGGTGGCCCTCGATCGTCTCGTAGCCAGTGAGCAGAAGATCCGGGACGAGTACTTCAGCAATCGGTAACCTGTGACCGATCCGGTGTGATGCCCGGTACACCGGGCATGCCAGGGTGTGCGGCGGGCGCTTGCCTGCCGTACACCCGCCATGGGGGTGTGTTGATGGCGAGCATGCACTTGTCCTTGCGCCAACGGAAGGCGTTGTGGGGGTACGCGTTTCTCGCGCTGCCACTCATCTTTTTCCTGGTCGTCCGCATCTACCCAGCGCTATCGGCTCTGAACATGAGCCTGCACCAGTGGGACGTCATGTCGGCGCGAAAGCCTTTCGTTGGGCTGCGGAACTTCGTTGAGCTATGGCATGACCAGGTCTTTTGGAAAGCCGCCCTCAATACCCTCCTGTACGTCGTGATCTCCGTGCCCCTAGAGCTCATCCTGGGCCTCCTGGTGGCCGTGACGATTCAATCTGTGAATCGCTTTAGAGGGTTCTATCGCACGATATACTTTGTTCCGTATATCACGTCCACTGTCGCGGTGAGCTGGGTTTGGCGCTGGATGTACTTTAAGAACGGCGGCGTGTTCAATCAGATCTTGCTCAGCCTGGGATTGCCAGCTCAATCTTTCCTGTCAGGGCCGGAGCAAGCCTTGTATTGCGTGACTGCGGTGGTGGTGTGGCAGGCGCTTGGGTACTACGTGGTGATCTTCCTTGCCGGTCTGGAGATGGTTCCCTCGATGTACAAGGAAGCGGCTAAGATCGATGGGGCAAGCAGTTGGCACGTCTTTCGGTATGTCACGCTCCCGCTACTGAATCCCACCGTCGTTTTCCTGGCGGTCTTGGGAACAATCAATTCCCTTCAAATCTTCACCCAGATCATGAACATGACCTCCGGCGGCTATGGGCAGGGAGACCTCGGCGGTCCCCTGAACAGCACGCTCAGCTTGGTTGTGTATATCTACAAGCAAGCATTCTATCGGTTCCAGATGGGATATGCGTCTGCCATCACCGTTGTCCTTTTCGCGATCATTTTGGTGGCAACGCTGATTGAGCTCAAGGTCCTGAGTCGTCGCGTAGAATACTGAGCCGGTCCCGGTCAGATGAGAGGAGAACGCCACCGATGCGAGAGTCAGCAATGCAGAGGGATGTACGTGAGAGAGCGAGACAGGCGGGCGTCTTGCTCCGAACCCAGGATGTTCGTGCCGCCAGCCTGCATGCCCTTCTCATAGCCGGGGTCATCTTGATGGTCTTTCCGTTCTTGTGGATGCTTGCGACGTCGTTCAAGGAGAGCGCGGAGGTCTTCAACATCAGCCTGATACCGCGCAGGCCGACCTGGGAGAACTACCGTACGCTGCTTGAAGGCACCCAGTACCTACGCTGGTATCTGAACAGCGCGATAGTGGCGGTTATCACCACTATGAGCGAGGCCTTCTTTGACACGATGGCGGGATATGGTCTGGCAAAGATCAGGTTCCCTGGGCGCGGGTTGATCCTGGTGTTGATCCTGAGCACGCTCATGATCCCCACCGAGATGTTGATCATTCCCTGGTACATGATGTTTACGAGGGCAGGGCTTGTGGACACATACTGGGGCATCATGTTGCCGGGCCTCGTGTCGGCGTTCGGCGTGTTTCTCATGAACCAGTTCATGCAGGGCATCCCCGATGACTTGTTGGACGCAGCTAGGATCGATGGCTTGAGCGAGTTCGGGGTGTGGTGGCATGTGGCATTGCACCAAGTAAAACCCGCCTTAGCGGCCTTATGTATCTTGGTATTCCTGGGAAACTGGAACGCGTTCTTGTGGCCCGTCATCGTCATTGAAAGCCCTGCCATGCGCACCCTGCCGGTGGGTATCGCCCTCTTCAGTGGGGAAGCGGGGCCGGAGTGGCAGCTCATAATGGCTGCGGCGAGCCTGGCTGTGGTCCCGGTCGTGGTGGTCTTTGCCTTCTTCCAGAGGCAGATCGTCCAGGGAATTGCCCTGACTGGGATGAAATGACGGCTCATTGCGGGGCGGTGTGATAAGTCGCGGCAAGAGCGCAGCTAGAGTAAGGAGGCGGCGTTGGACGCGAAGCGAGTCGCGGAGCACAGCGCCCGCGGAGCGTCGCCCCAGATAGCGGCTCGCCGCGTCGCACTCGCGGTGGCCGCGTGACCGCGCCCTCGGGAGGGTCATGTATGTGCCGTGGCCGACGCTGCGAGCGGCCGGTTTCCGCTTGCCCTTGCACTCAGACTAAGGCTAAAGCCGTATCCAAGTCACTTATGAGATCGTCGGCGTCCTCGAGGCCGATCGCAAGCCTTACGAGGGCAGGCTCTACTCCTGCCGCCTTCCATACGGCCTCCGGCTGCTCCTTGGCCATGCTGATGATCGGCGCCCATGCGAGGCTCTCGAACCCGCCCCAGCTTACCCCCAGGCCGAAGAGGGTGAGACCGTTCACGAATCGTCTCACGCCCTCCGAGTCGGTGTCGATCACGATACTCATGAGCCCACTCGAGCCCGACATCTGGGAGACTGCTAGCTCGCGTTGAGGGTATGAGGGAAGCCCGGGGTAATTGACGCGAGCCACCTTAGGGTGTGCGGCAAGGAATTGAGCCACTTTCATGGCGTTCTGTTCGTGGCGCCTGAGGCGAACGTCTAGAGTTCGAAGCCCTCGAAGCAGCAGCCAGGCTTCGAACGGTCCGAGAATGCCGCCGAGCAGGACTCGCTCGTTAGCGGCGATCTTGTCCACGAGGGCTTTGCGGCCTACGACGACACCGGCGACTATGTCGCTATGTCCGCCGAGGTACTTGCTGGCCGAGTGGATCACCAGGTCGATGCCAAACTCGATCGGACGCTGGAACACCGGCGTGGCCCACGAGTTGTCGATGGCGGTGACGATGCCATGCTCCTTCGCTATTGCAGACACCGCCCTAAGGTCCTGGAGCTCAAAGATTATGCTTGTTGGGCTCTCTAGGTATATGAGCTTCGTCTCCGGCCTGATCGCGGCCTCGAACTCCGCGGCGTCCTTGCCGTCCACGAACGTCGTGGTCACCCCGAAACGGGGAAGCCAGCCACGAAGGAAACTCATCGCCGGTCCATACGCGGATTTCACGCATACGATGTGGTCTCCCGAGCCAACCTGGGACAGGATGGTGGACGATATTGCGGCCATGCCGGAGCCAAAGAGCTTCCCGGCCTCAGCGCCTTCGAGATCCGCGATCTTGGAGGCGGTCAGCTCCACCGTTGGATTCTGTTCGCGCGTGTATATGAAGTGGTGTTCCCTGTTACCAAAAGCCTCGTCTAGATCCTCATAGCTGTCGTAGACGAAGAGCGAAGTCTGGAAGAGCGGGGGCACTACCGCGTTCAAGTACGTGCCCGGTTCTTCGCCGATGTGTAGTAAGCGAGTTTGCTGCTTCCATTGTGACATCCTGGCCTGATCATTCCTGCGTGCCATATCGCCGTGCACCTCCATCGGAAGTCCGGTCCATCCGTGGGCCGTGCGCCGGCAGACCTGCCGGAATACCCGCGCCCGTTTGGGCCCCACCTCCGCCCGCGCTCAATCAGCCCTTGACCGCGCCCATGGTAAGGCCCTGGACCAGGTACCTCTGTATGAAACCGAATAGGATTGCCACCGGGATGAGTGCCAACGTCGCGGCGGCCATCATCATGCCCCAGTCGACGTTGAACTTGCTCACGAACATCGTTAGCCCGACGGGCACCGTCTTGAGTCCTTCGCTGTTGATGAACATTATCGCGAATATCATCTCGCTCCACGCAGCGGTAAACACGAATACGATCGTGGCGACGAGTCCCGGCCACAGCGACGGCACGAGCACCCTCCATATGGCCGCCACACGGCTGCATCCATCGATGTGTGCTGCCTCCTCGATCTCGACAGGGACGCTCTCGAAGTACCCGCGCATCAGGAACACTGCGAATGGTATGTTGAGCGTAACGTATATGAGAATCAAGCCGACGAGGGTATTGAGAAGATGCATCTTGGCGAACAAGATGAAGATCGGGCTCACCAGTATGACCCCGGGGAACATCTGGGTGGCAAGGAGAATCATCAGGCTTGCCTGCCTGCCTTTGAACCTGAACCTGGCGATAGCATACCCACCGAAGATGCTGATCACCAGGACTGTCAACGATGTGATGCCCGCGACGAGCAGGCTGTTCCTGAAGTACACCGGGAACGATGTGCGCCGGAGCACTCCCAGGTAGTGCTGCAGACTGGGATTCAGCGGCCAGTAGTTGATGTTGTGCGAGAACAGTTCCTGGGTTGGCTTGAGCGAGGTCAGGACCATCCAATACAATGGGAACAATGCAAAGACAAGGAAGCAGAGAAGCCCGAGCCCACGCCCCACTCGTTGCCAAGCGGGTCTGCGGTGAATCATGCGCCCTCCCTCCCGAATCTGGTGATTCCCATGTACACTGCTGCGAAGACGAGTAGCCCGAGGAACAGCACGACAGAGAGCGCTGCAGAATATCCAATGTTGAGCGACTTGTAGCCCGTAGCGAAGATGTACGTTGCGAGGGTCTGGGAGGCACCTGCGGGACCGCCCTCGGTCATTATGTAGATGAGGTCCGGAAAGTTGGCGATCCAGATGAACCTAAGGAGCGTGGATACGATGATTGTCGGCTTGAGGAGAGGGAGTGTAACGTGGTAGAAGAGACCGGTTGACGACGCTCCATCGATCGTCCCGGCCTCGTACAGCTCGTATGGTATGGACTGCAGGCCTGCCAGCAACGTGATGGCGAAGAACGGCACGCCGAACCACACATTGGCGGCGATAACCCCTAGCAACGCAGTGGACGGGTTCGAAAGGATGCCAACCGGCTGGCTTATTAGGTGTAACCGCATGAGTATGTCACTTATCACTCCAAGCTCCGCATTGAACATCCACTTCCAAGTCATTCCGATGAGAAACCCCGGCACCGCCCAGGGCAAGAACACTAGTGCCTGATACAAGGGTTTGCCCGGGAATGGCCCGGCGTTTAGGAGTAGGGCCAAGGTCATGCCCAGGATGAACTGCAATGCAAGAGAGACGACTGTCCATACCACGGTATTCCGGACGGCTGTCCAGAAGGTGCGGTCGCCAAGAATACGAGAGAAGTTGTCGAGCCCGATGAAGGCCCTGTTGAATGGGTCGAAGAACATGTAGTTCTGGAACGAATACAGGATGCCCATGCCAACGGGCACGGCCATCAGCGTGACTATGAATGCATAGGAAGGGCTCAGCATTAGGTACGGAGTTAGCTTTCTTGTCCAGGACTTCGAGCGCGCGTGCATGTCCGAGTCCTCCTCGGCTCCTGATTGGGCTCCAGACGAACGTCTTCCCGGGGCTGTCGCCGGATGGCAACGCCACGCCTGGCAATGGACCGGGAATTGCGGTCTTGCGGTCTTGCGGTCTTGCGGTCTTGCGGTCGGGCGGTACCTCCTCTCTCCTCTGGGTGGCTTTCGGGTCAGGAGAGGCTCTCGGGCCCTCGGAGTGGAGGGACGCTCAGCTGCGGCTGCGGGTCTACATCGCCGCCGCGTCCTCGCCGTCGCGTCCCTCCCTGCGAGGGTTCTATGGTGCGCTAACGTTTCTATGATGCGTCAGCGCTTTCGGTACTTCTGCTCGGCATCGGTAAGGAACTTCGCCCACTTGTCAGCGGCTTCCTGCGCTGTCATCTGCCCCAGGAGCACCTTCTGGAAGTCCGTGGGAACGATCTGGTTGAAGAACGTGCCCCACTCAGGCAGGTACCACGGAGGAACGATCTTCACGTACTCGGGCGCATCGAGCTCGGTGAACCACGCCTGGTAGATCGGATCTTGGTAAATCCCCACCTTCTGGGCACTTCTTGCAACAGGCAGCGCGCCGGTGTCTGCTGCGAACTTCACACTGGTTTCGGGAGAAGCCAGGAATGATAGGAGCTTCCAGGCCTCCTTGGGGTACTTGGTCCCCTTTGACATGGACCAACCAGCGAAGCCCAATTGGAAGAAGCTCTTCCCAGACGGTCCGAGTGGGAGTGGAGCCACAGCGTATGTTCCCTTTGCCATGTGCGTCTGTACCGCTGTCAAGGTATCGGGGTCCTGGTCGAGCATCGCGGCGTGGCCAGAGTAGAAAGCCCCGACGATGTCGTTGAAACCCCACGTTATCGAGTCCGGGGATGCCCAGCCCTTCTTGTAGATCTCGGCGAGCTTCTCAAGCCCCTTGACGGCTCCCGGCTTGTTGAGGTTGCACTTGCCCTCGCTGTCAAAGTAGTCGCCGCTGCCGAGGTAGCCGAGCATCCAGAGCTGGATGTTGTCCCAGCACCCGCTTGCCCCTCGCAGCGCGTAACCGTAACGGCCTTTCGCCTTGTTGGTCAGCTTCTCTGCGGCACTCAGGAATTCCTCAAAGGTCGCAGGCGGCTTCAGCCCGGCCTCCTTGAACCAATCCGCCCTGTAGTACAGCGCCCTTTCATAGAAGCCCCACGGGATCAGGTAGGCCCCGCTCCCGGCTATCCGGCTCATTTGCCGAGCCGCACTCGTGAAATCCCCCCACTTGTCCCATGCCTCGACGTACGGCGCGAGATCCTCAAGTGCCCTCATTGCGGCAAATTGAGATACCCATTTCTCCGTCATCTCGGTGACATCGGGTCCCTGGCCCGCTGTATACATGGTGAGTAGCTTCTGATAGGACTCCTCCCACGGAAGCGAGATCAGGTTGACCTTGATATCGGGGTTCTGCTTCTCAAACTCGCTCAGGACGGACGCCATCAACTGGTCACGCGTGGGACTGGGCATCACAATCACGAGGTTCAGGGTAACTGTCTTTGCAGCGGCTATTCCCGACAATGCCAACGCTCCTATCATGACGACACACAGAACCAGGCTGATTCCGGCCTTGCGCACGAATATCCCCTCCTCGTATAGTGCGTGTTCATGATGTGGATTCCCGTCTGGCGGCGCTGACGCTGGTCGCGCTCGCTTCGATTGGTGGTTCCGGCCGCCGCCCATCCCGACCGGTGCTGATCCCACCACGTGCCGATCCCGACCGGGCTTAATCGGGCGGTGCTAGCTCCAGCATCACTGACCTCGGCAGTACCAGCTTCAGCAGTGCTAACTTCAGTGGCGCTGCCTCTCCCGGTGCCAACTTCGATAGCGTTCACGCTGACAACGTTATGCACGACGACGCCGACTGCAACACATGCTTCGGTCTGCCGACTCCGTCACCACCTCCCTGCTTGGTCTTCGCGACTTGGCCTTCACGCCCTTCTCGCATGGCGCCTTGCATGGCGCCTTGCATGGCGCGCTCCTGCTCACTCCTGCCTTTGAAGGCCGCACCTACGGTCGTTTCTTCCTGATATTTGCCTCGATCCTATCCATGAGCCGCCTGACGCTCTTCCTGCCGGCGGCCTTGTTACGTGCACAGATCGCGTCGTAGATCGGTCGGTGGAACTCATGCGAGTCGTCGAACAAGTGAGAGTCGCCGAGTGGATTTTCCCAGAACAGAGAGAGTTCCTTGATTGCCGAGAGCACCTGGGCGAGTACATCGTTGCCAGATACCTTGTATATCAGTTGGTGAAAGGCGGCGTCCTCCCTGGTGTTGCTGCGCCCCTCGGCTCTTGCCCTTTCCAGAGAATCGAGAGCCTCACCGATGGCCTTGAGGTCCTCTTCGGTGGCGTTCTCGATGGCCTCTTCGACGGCGAGCGTCTCGAGGTAACGGCGGACCTTCAAAGCTTGCAGAGCGGTGCGCTTGTCGGAGAGAAACTGCATCCTGACGGTGTGGTGGTCCGGGGGGCCGGGAGCCACGAAAGTCCCTTTCCCTTCGCGAATCTCGACGACGCCGTTGACCTCCAGGATTCGTATGCCTTCGCGTAGAGATGACCGGCCCACCCCAAGGAGCTTCATCAGCTCACGCTCACTGGGAAGTCGGGAACCCGGGACTAGCCTTGCATCTTTGATGTACTTCTCGATCTGCTGCGCTACCGCGGCAGGCACTTTCTGCCGTATGATCCGATCCAATTCAATAGCCTCCGGTGGAACATGGTCGTGTTGAACTTCCCATAGAATCAAAAGACATCTGGTCTGACGTCAGCCCATCTGATGTCAGCAACAAGGGAGTTCGCCGCCGAATTCGGAATTCCTTCCGTGCCCATAAGGATATGTGTAACTGTGAGGGCGCCCCACCTGGTCATTGTGGCAGTTACCACATCCTGACGCGGCCGGCAGCCGGCACGCCGTGGTGTTGTGCGCCCGGCATGGGCGCTGTCTGTGGGCCTCGCGTCCTTACCCCTCGGAAGGGGGCTTGCGACCCTCTCGCCCCGGCTGCCCTCACCCGGTTGGCAGCCATTTCCCCCAAGCTCTAGTGAGGCCCAGCCACTACGGCTAGTTACCGGCCTGCTGACATCCCCGTACGATCTGCTCCTTGAACTCCTCCGAAATCCCGGGGAGTTGTTGTTCCGGCCGCTGAGCTTCTTGCGGGACAGGCTTCGCCGGCGTCCTCGAGCGCGCGCTGGAGGAGGTGCGGTAAGCACACTCACGATCCTCGTGGTCGCGATGCCATGGAGGCGGGCGCCGAGAGGGCATGCCCGGTGCAGACAGAATCACCTGCACTCTCGTGAGTGCTGGGCTCGGCAGGAGGCAGGGCTAACGCTACTCTGCCAGGTAGGCAGCGCGTGGAAAAGTGGAAACTGTTGGGTGACACAACCGCTGCACGCGCCCACTATTGTTTCAACGCTTTGAACCGTCCCTTTCGGATAATATAATGAATTTAACGGAGCGTCTGGCGCTCCGCAGTGACTTGTCTTGGCGCGGGACCCCGGCAGACATAGGGGCAAATGGGCAAATGGCGTTGCGTCGGGCAAAGGCGCATGCCCCACAAGGAGGGGTGTCTGGTGGAGACCACCTTGACCTACTTGGAGGTCCTGTCTCGGGAGAGCAAGAAGCCCGAAGTTGAGATACTGGCAATGGCACTTCGCGCAGGCCTTCGCCAGTTGTGGCGTGAACGGACCCTCGGCCGTTATCTCCGAGGCGAGCTTAGCCGCGACGAGGCAGTCGAGCTCGTAGGGATCGACTGGGTCGAGCTGGCGGAGCGGCAGTATGATGCGGCGAAGGAGGATCTCAAATGGGGGCTGGAGCAGTAGGTCCTGTCGTGGCGGACTCCGGCCCCCTTATCCATCTGGCAGAAGTAGGCCTCCTGGGCCTTCTTCGTATGTTTGAGGCGGTTCATGGATGAGCTTCGCAAGTCGTCAGGTCCTTAGGAGCGACTGGCTCGTGCAAGCCTGCTGCGCCTCCTTGCAGCCTATGTGAGAGTGCAGAAATGATCCCGACTCCTGGGAGGAGTTGCCGGTGATTGCACGACAGGCCGCAGAATCCGGTCACTCGCCCAATGGGCGGGATTCTGCCAAGGTGCCTCGCTCGGGGCGGCGTCCCTGGAGCCGAGTACCGGTAACCCGCCAGATGTTGGCAAGTTGGCGGAATTAACGAACCTCTAGCAACCGCTAGCTGATCTATCCCGATGGAGACACCTCCCGTCTTGCCGTTCCTGTGGCATGCTGACAACAGAGGTGGTTCGTTCCTTAATACGACGGTACGAACGGAACGGAGCAGGAAGTCAGCACTGTGCGGCCGGGCGGTCCTGATCAGCATTCGCTCTCCGAATCAGTAGCATGGGACAAGACTTCCAGCTGTTGAAGCCCCCTGGCTGCAGTTGCCCGTGGACATCGAGCCCGATACGGGGGACATCCACGCAAACCTCAGCAAGGCTGCCATCACCTCCCTCCGCACGAAGGCCATCCTCCCAGTGGACGCCTTCGGCCAGCCGGCGAGGCTCGATGTTATCCGCGAGCTCGCGGACCGCCACGGACTCGTGGTTATCGAGGACCCCTGCGAGTCCCTGGGTCGAATACAAGGGCACGAAGGTCGGGCACGGCGCCTTCTCGCACGGGGCGGTGTTCGCGTTCTATCCCAACAAGCAGATCACCACGGGAGAGGGCGGGATGATCGTCACCGACGACGACGGGGTAGCCCGCCTCTGCCGGAGCATGTGCAACCAGCGATGGGGAGGGAGGCCGGGGTGTGGCTTTCTCACGAGCGGCTGGGCTACAACTACCGCATGGACGAGCTTTCGGCCGCGCTCGGGGTTGCGCCGATCTCGCGCATCGAGGAGATCATCGTCAATCGCGAGCGGGTTGCGGCGATGTACTCGGGACAGTGTTCCGCAGCGGCGAGTCCCTTGCCGGGCATGGCCGGCTCCCAGGCCTCGTCAGGGGCACGGCGGCGTGGCGACCGCAAGGCGAAGCCGGTGGTCGTGAACATCGGGCATGACACCGCGCCCATGCGCCCATCGGCTAGGCAAGTATCGGCAAGTCAAGTGCGGTATCGCAACGCGATAATGCGAGCGTAGCGTGCGCTGTCGTCTAGCAAGCATGGGTGTCGTGCGGGGTCCCCTTTCCGGGGACCCCTTCACCCTTCGAATTTGTACTGACCCATCTCCTGTTTGCTTTGGCCTAGGCCACTTGGAGGTCTTGCGCCCGCTACCAGGGCTTCTCCGGATCCGTCAGAAGCCTCCCGGGAAGCGGCGGCTCGATCTTCGAGACGTCCACTCCCATGCGGCTGAGAATGGTGGGCGCTACGTCTCTCTGATCGCCCCTCCTTTGAATCGTCTCGTCATTCGTGGCGAGGAACACGTATGGAGCCATCGAGTGAGAGGTCTTTCCTTCATCGAAACCGTGATCCGAGGTAACGTAGATCCGCGTCCTCTCGTACACTCCTAGCTGCTTGAGCTTCTCCACTATGCGGCCCAGCCACCGGTCTACTTCCACGATGGCGTTCGAGTAGTCCTGGGAGTTCTCGCCGTGCTTGTGCCCAGCCGCATCAGGGTCACCGAAGTGGAAGAACGCGAAGAACCGCTGCGTGCCATACCGATCCAAGCTGTTCAGGGCTAGCTGCCCCACTTCATCAGCAGGCCTTGGCTGGTCGCCCTGGAAGAGATCGATGTCTTGCTTGGCGTTGTAATATGGCTCACCTCGACGCAGGCGTAGCTGCACTGCCCCGCGATATCTTGCCTTGGCTCTCTCAGGGAGTCGTGGAAGCCGCGGGAGCTGCGGGATCCGTGCGGACTGCAGCCTCGGCAGAAGCTCCTTCAGAACCCTGGAGCGGAACTCAGTCATGGTGGAGACTATGGCACGCCCGACCTTATCATCCCCGAACACCTTTTCCAGCCTTTCGAGGACCTGCTCCCGAGATATGCTCTCACTTTTCAGCCGGGTCCGGTCCAGCAACCGGGTCCCGCCCGACCGGCTCCGGGCGCGCCTGGCGATTGACATGCCTGCTCGACGAGCCTCTGAAGCCGGCCCCTGGGAGCCCAGGTTTCCGCCCTTGCCGGTAACCATGATCGTTGCGATGCCGTCGTCACCGAACTCGTCTTCGAGCCGCTCGAAGATTGTGTAGCCCTTTGGAATCGGCCGGTACACGGAGTTGCTGAATACCCCCGTGACCTCCGGACCATAACCAGTGAGCATCTGCGCATGGCCGGCTTTGGTGTCCGTCTTATGAGTCACGTCTATCTCCACTATCGCGCCCTCGGCTATGAGGGCTTCGAGGTTGGGCAGTTGACCCGCGTCGAGTAGCTCACGTAGGTGCTCTCTCTGCACTCCGTCCCACGAAATGAGAATCGCGTTCTTGACTGACCCGGTGGCTTCCTCTGCAATACCGACGGAGCTTGTGGCGCTAACAACGAGCAAAGAGACTAGTACACACACCAGCGCACGCCAGGCTGCACGATACCCTCTCCTTCCGAGCCCGAACTGTCTCATGGTTAGCACCCCCCGTATGGTTTATGGTTTCGCTCTATCTATGACGGACCATCCCCTCCGGAGGTTCCCGGAATGGGGAGGGCGGAGCAATAAGCCTCGTTCCGGCGGTGTTCATAGTCCTGTTCCTGCAACGCTACCTCATCACGGGGTTGACGGCTGGCGCGGTCGGGGAGTATGTCGGGAACATCATGGTGGATGCCGTCATCCTCCGGCCTGTGCCTCACGTCTGTTCTCGCGCATGTCCGTCCTGAGCCGAGTAGACTACTCTCCTTTGGCGAGTGGCGAGGATTTCATCGGGAAGGAATGTGCTGCGGACGCTGCGAGACGGACGCCGTGGCAGGGGGCTGTGGCACCGGCGCCGCAGCAGGCGGGCTATGGCACGGGTGGGTACGCTGGACAATGCTAGACAATATAGAGAATCTCTGCGTGAGGTAGCACCGCCTCGATTTGGCTCTCGAAGAACTCTCGAATCTCGTCCATCACGTTATCCGGGTAGACATACTTGCCGTATCCGAACTGACCGTACTTGAATCTCCGCTCTTCCTCGCCGAGAGGGACCTCGGTGCCAGGATACACTTCTTTGATGATCTTCTTGGCCCTCGCCGTGAAGCGGTGTGTTATGAGCTCGAAGGTAACCTGAACGTCCTCGGGCAGGTGGTCCCTCACTGTGCGGAGGAGGTTCGCGTACTCCTCTTGCCATCCCTCGAACACAAAGATGGGTCCCACGAGAAAACCCAAGGGGTACCCGGCCTTCGCGATCTCCCGCGCTGCTTTGAGCCTGTGCTGAAGCCGCGGCGTTCCCGTCTCGAATTTCTCAAGGGCGTAGTTGCAGTTGACGCTGAACCTGACCTCGGTCTTGCCCTGGTGTGGGAGCCCGAGCAGCCCGCCGACGTCAGTGTACTTGGTCACGAACCGGAACCTGGCGTTATCCAGACCGGCAAAGAACTCTATCGCCCGCCGAAGTGAGCCCGTCCATGCTTCGACCGCGACGGGATCCGATGTGGCGGAGCCCTCGAATACAGTGGTCGCCGGGCTACGCTCGTCTACGTAGTCCCGTGCCCGATCCATGATTTCGTCGACATTCACATACACCTTGACGTAAGGGGTTCGCCCGAGATTGGTGTTCAAGTAACAATACTGGCACAATCCTGGACATCCGGATACCAGGGGCAGCTGATAGTGCGCCGATGGCCTGCAAGTCTGGAAATCCCGACCCCGCCATACCAATACCACCATCGTTCGCTTGGACAGGAAGAACCGCTCTGAGAAGTCTTGTCTCGGCAGGACCGGGATCCGTTTCTCGTAAACCGACACTTCAATGCCTTTGGCCTTTAGCCGATTCATGAGTTCGCGTCCCAACGGATACGCGAGAGCTGCTTGCTGGATAAAGGCCAGCCTGGGAATGAACGAGCCCACCCGTCTTCACCTCGTAGTCGTAGTGATCACTGTACTAATGCTGCCCCCGGTTCCCGATTGTTAACCTCTCTAGATTCCATGCCACAATGGGCTTAGGGTCGCATGACCGGTTGACGCCCTTGACGCCGTCGGCGGTCCGTGATGACGTGTCGATCCCTCCGACGAGTCTCCATTCGGGCGGACACACTCGTGATCAGAAAATCCTTACGCGATTAGAAGGAAATCTGGACTGCCTATCGAATACTCCTCATAAGGACGTTATAACGGGATGATCTATTACCGTTATAATGGCCACTGCGCGGGGGCGTCTGACGATTTCCCCTGCAAGATCTTGAGCACATGGGAGACGTTGAAATGCTGAACAGAGACAACCCTACTCCGCTGTATTACCAGCTAGCTGAGGAAATAAGGTCCAGGATTGAGTCCAATGAGTACGTCATTGGGGAGGCCATCCCGCCTGAGCCGGAACTTGAGCAGCTGTTCAGAGTGAGCCGCGTGACTGTACGGAATGCCATCGACCTTCTGGTATCCCAAGGCTTGCTTGTCAAGCGGCCGGGGAAGGGAACGTTCGTGCGCGCTGCCAAAGTCACGCAGCCCCTCAATGTCATAAGCAGCTGGACAGAGACGATGCTTGCACGCGGTGTGAAGGTCGAAACCAGGGAACTAAGAGTCGAAGAGAAACTACCGCCTGCCAGAGTGGCAGAGGTCCTGTGCCTGCAGCCCGACGAGCCGGTAGTCGAGGTATTCAGACTCCGAATGGCGAACGGCGAACCTATGACTCTGATGACGAACTACCTCGTCACATCGATCGGCAGGCCTCTAATGAAGATAGGGGTGACCGATGAATCTCTATACAGAGTCCTCGAGGAGAAGCTGGGCGTGGTCCTTGCCAGTGCTGAGGAGATAGTCCAGGCACTCGCCGCAGATGGGGAACAGGCAAAACGCCTGGGGGTGAAAAGGGGGTTTCCATTGATACAGGTGGCTCGAGTAACCTATGACTCGGAGGGCACGCCGATCGAATACGTGACAGTGGTGTCTAGGGCGGACCGATATCAATACAGCGTTCATCTCGCCGGGCGACCGAAGCGTTCTTAAGAGCACGCGGTGCGCACCGAGCACACGTTAGCAGAGAAGGAGGCGCAATGGGTGTCGATAGGAGGGTTTCACGGACGTCTACTTCTCGTTGATCTGAGTTCCCGGGAGTGGGGGACGGAGACAGTCCCGGGGGAGTACTACGAGGCGTTGCTTGGTGGACGCGGCGTGGCTGCACGCTACTACTACGACCGGACCGGGCCTTCCGTCGACCCCTTCGGAGAAGACAACGAGCTGATCTTCTTCACGGGTCCGCTGACCGGAGTGAAGATCCCCTGCGGAACAAAGCTGAGTCTGTCCACCCGCTCACCTCTCACCATGCACTATACCTGCTCGAACGCCGGCGGCGACCTCGGACCACGCCTGAAAGCGGCGGGGTACGACGGCCTCATCGTTCGCGGCAGAGCGACCTCACCAGTCTACATCAAAGTGTCGGAGCAGGGCGTAGACATCCGCGACGCTGCTGACCTTTGGGGGCTGACAGTGTCCGAAACTATGGAGAAGCTTCGCGACACGTCGGTTTCCCCTTCCGAGAGTGTCCTGACCATAGGGCCAGCTGGGGAGAGACTTGTACGCTTCGCGTCAATGATGGCCGACGACCGGGTCTTTGGCCGAGGAGGCGCCGGGGCCGTGATGGGCTCCAAGCGCCTCAAGGCTATAGTGGTGGGTGGCAGCCAGGAAGTGCCAGTTGGTGACGCCAGGGCGATCGACGCTGTTGTGCCGGAACTAGCCAGGACGATCCGTGGCGAGAAGTTGGATCTAGCGGAATTTGGCACCTCTCAGCTGACGCAGATCATGAATGACCTTGGCTGCTATCCCATCGAGAACTTCCGCACATCGTACTCGGAGAATATCGAAGCCATCAACGCAATCACCATGAAGGCTAAGTATTGGTTCAAGAATTCCTCATGCTACAGATGTCCCATCGCGTGCGGACAGGTGTGTAAGGTCAAGGAGGGGCCATTCGCGGGTTGCGCAGTGAGGCCCGAGTACGAGTCCAGCTGGGCCCTCGGCGGGCACTGTGGCGTGACCGATTATTCTGCGATTCTTGGGGCGCTTCATCTGTGCAATGAATATGGGCTAGACTCCATGACGGCCGGGTACATGGTCGGGTTTGCGATGGACCTTTTCCAGCACCGGCTAATAGATTCGAGACATCTGGCTGGTATATCTCTCGAGTTCGGCGACGGCGAAGATTTGGTGAAGATGATCGAAATGATAACTCTTCGTGAGGGACTGGGAGCCGAGCTCGCAGACGGTATTCTAGCTGTGCTCGAGCGTCACCCCGACTGGGCTGAGTACGCAGTGCACGTCAAGGGTATGCCGTTCGCCGGCTACGATCCCCGGGCGTTCCACGGGATAGGACTGACGTACGGAACCTCGAGCCGAGGTGCATGCCACAACGTCGGCGGCTGGACCATTTCTGATGAACTCTTGTCCGGCCGGTATGACCGATACGCGTTGGTAGGCAAAGGTGAGCTAGTCAAACGGCTTCAGGATGTGCGCGCGTTCGTGGACTCGTCGGGCATCTGCACCAACGCTCGAAGACCATTGGGTCTCACCGACAAACCGAAGGATGTCGTTCTGAAAGCCGTCACGGGACTGGACATGACACCAAGACTCATTGAAATTGGAGAACGCATATATAACCTCGAGCGGCTGTGCCTCAACCGGGAAGGCGTGGGTCGCCGCGACGACCTGCTCCCGGCGCGGATGAGCGTTCCGATACCGACCGGACCGGCCGCCGGCCATAGTCTTGGCTCGGCTGAGTATGACGTGATGCTGGATGAATACTACCGCACGCGGTGCTGGAGCGTGGATGGGCGGCCGAGTGAGGAGAAGCTGAAAGAACTCGGTCTATCTTGATCTGATTCGGAAGGAGGCATGGGCTGTTGTCTCCCAAAGTCGTTGATCTTCACGTTGAGGCCGTGGATTCGGATGTGTGCTCGTTCCCGACTCTGCTCAACGCTAAACCTGATGCAATAGTGAGAGACTCGTTCGTCCTCTTGTCGCCGGAGAAAGGGGGCTCTGAGAGCATCACCATGGGCTATACGGTGGTGTACCCGGGGTGTCGAACGCGCGGTCATCAACATGCTGACCTGGAGGAGGCGTACTTCGTTGTGAAAGGCCGTGGCACGGCCGTTGTCGGGGAAGAGGAGTTTGAGATAAGCCAAGGCAGCGCGTTCTACGTGCCGTTTGGAAAGTTTCACGCGGTGAAGAATCCCTACAAGACATGCCTGGAGTATGTGTGGGCCATTGCGCCCAAGCGCTGATGGACTTCGGTTCTCCGGTCGAGGTGAAGCCGAATGGGTTCAAAGGACTACGTATTGACAATCGACATAGGAACCGAGACAGGACGCGCGGCTTTGGTCGACCCGAGCGGATCGTGTGTGAGGATTGTCTCAGTCCCTTATGAGGTTGACTGCCCAAAGCCCAATTGGGTCCAACAGGATCCGGAGATGTGGTGGACATCGACATGTCACAACATTCAGCAGCTGCTGAAGGAGTGCGAAGTCGATCCAGCCTCGATAGCATGTGTTGCCGCGTGTGGACAGATGCACGCGCCTGTCTCCCTGGCGAAGGATGGATCGCTGGTTCCCGGACCGGTTCCCCTCTGGTGTGACAAGAGAACGGCCGACTTGTGCAAACAAATCCGGGCGTCCAATGACGAGGTGGCATTGGCGCGACTAGCTGGCAATCCGGTATGTCCGTCTTGGACCGGACTGAAGATGGCTTGGCTGCGTGAGAACAGCCCGGCGGTTTACGAACGCACATGGAAGTTCCTTACCTGTAAGGATTTCATCAACTACAAGTTGACGGGGGAGGTCGCAACGGACTACTCCGAGGCTTCCGGAACGTTCTTGATGGATGCTGAGAGAAAGGCCTGGTCGGTTGAGCTTTGCGACGTCTTGGACGTTGACATCGGTAAGCTCCCACCCATTCTGCCGGCGGACCACGTAGTCGGCACGGTAACGAGAGAAGCCGGAAGGCAGACGGGTCTTGCCGAGGGTACGCCGGTCGTAACGTGCGGCGGCGACATGATGTGTATCCTTCTGGGAGCGGGAGTGGCAGTCCACGGAGTAGCGTGCGACGTCACGGGCACTGCTGCGGACATATCGGTCTTCTGCCCGTCTCCCGTCACCGACATCCGTCTCATGAACCTGCATCACGTTGCGCCTGGCTGGATCGCTTTCGGTATCCTCGACGCCGGCGGCGGCAGCCTGAAATGGTTCAAGGACGAGTTCTGTCAAGAGGAGCGGCGTGAAGCCCAGGAGTGCGGCGTCTCGGTATATGAGGTCATGAGCAAGAAGGCATCGGCCGTGGGGCCTTGTTCTGAGGGAGTGGTCTTCCTTCCCTACCTGTTGGGCGAGCGAACCCTGGGGACTCCCAATGCGCGCGGAGTCATTTTCGGCCTTACGACTCGACACACGAAAGCCCATGTCATCAGAGCAATCATGGAGGGAGTCAACTTCGACTTGAGGCAGAGTCTAGAGATCATAGAAGAAAGCGGGGTGAGTGTTAGGGAGATCAGGGCTACCGCAGGAGGCGCTAGGAGCTCCGTGTGGTGCCAGATCAAAGCCGACATCTACAAGAAACCCATAGTCGCGCTCGAGGAAACTGAAGGAGGGATCATGGGCGGCGCAATTCTGGCATCGACGGGCGCGGGATTGTACGAGTCTGTCGAGGAAGCTGCGTCCGCAATGGTGAAACGCGGACAGACCTATTTGCCGTCGCCTTCTTCGGTGGTCCGCTATGACGAAGGCTATCGCGTATTCAAGTCGCTTCATGACGCTCTCCAAGACAAGTTCGACGCGGCGGCTAGGGTCTTCGCGGGCTGATAGTCGGGACGGCTTCGTACATCGCGTGGCATCGAGCCATAGTCAACGTTGGCCCGAAGGCGGCGGCCCAAGGGCATCGCCTAGGCTGGGCTGAAGACACCACCGGAGACGCCCGTGGGTTGTCTTCCGGAGCCGACTCTGAGTAGCTCAACACATAGCGTTGACAGGAGGTCATCTGCCATGACAATTAAGACACGCGAGTGGGGTTACACGAATCCGATAATCGCTCCGCTCTATCCGAGACCACCGATTTACTGGGTCGGTGCCAAGGTACAACTCGTGCTCTATGAGGCAGACATTGACGCCATAAGGAGCGTTGTTCCTGAGCCCTTGGAGGTTACGTCGAACAAAGTCATCGCCTGGATTTCCGACCTTCCCATGGGCACTCAAGGCCCCGGCCAGGAGGCTTGCATCTACGTGACGGTTCGCTACGGCGATTACGTGGGTACCTATGAGCCTTTCTTGTACGTTGGTCACGAGATACCGCTGGCAGGCGGCAGGGAAATCTGGGGGTTCTGCAAGAAGCTCGCCAATATATCGCTCACCTTCGACAAGGAGGTCGTCCTGGGCGAAGTCGAGCGTCGAGGCACGAAGATCATGAAGCTCCAGAACACCATCGACGAACCAGCGTCGCTCTCCGAGCTTCCTCTGGGACCCGTGTTCTCGCTCAAGTACATACCAGGAGCTGCCGAAGGAGAACCGTCGCTCAGACAACTAGTGTTCACGCGCGCCGATCTCAAGGCTCGACCCGGTGAGTTCTTCAGGGGGCGCGGGTCTGTCAACTATGAGAGGTCGGACATAGATCCTACCTACTTGCTTTCTCCCACGAAAGTGATCGCGGGTTACTATGGCATCTGTGACATGGTGCTTCCCCTCGGAGAGATCGTACATCGGTACCCTGAAGGTTGATACCGGGCGGACACCATGTCAGGGCGACGCACGCTTCAGGACAATACCCACTAAACGAGGGGGGTGGTCTTCGGGAAACAGGCCGCGAGCGATCACCACTGTGCGTGCAGCAAGCCGGGGACTATGGAGACGGACCTGACCGTTTGAGCATTCGATTCTACGAAAGAAAGAGGGGACGCAGAAGTGTCCAAGAGAGCCTTGAAACGCGTGGTGTTGCTGGTCACCATGCTGACAGTGTTCGGAATGTTGACGGTTGGGGCACAGGCACGCGTGACGCTGAAGTGGGCGACGATAGCAGGCTTTTACACTGACTGGGCCAGCGAGCTCGTGAAAGAATTCGAGGCGAAGACGGGCGTAGACGTCCAGGTTGTTCAGATAGACCTCGCGACGATGTACGAGAAGGAAGCCATCGAGATGGCAGGCCGCACAGGTGCATACGACCTCGTGACAGTTGAGAGCACGTGGCTTGCCGAATGGGCCAACGCAGGGTGGCTCGAGCCTCTTGACGGCTTCATTTCGCAGACGCCTAAGTCGGAGTTCGACATCAACGACGTGAGCCCAGCTTTGGTGAGGATCTCGTGCTCATACAAGGACAGGGTATACGCTTTGCCATACTACACGTTTACCGCTGGAATGTTCTACCGCAAGGATCTCTTTGACGATCCAGGAGAGCGGGAAGCCTTCAAGAAGAAGTACGGATACGACCTGGCGGTTCCGAAGACGTGGGAGCAACACAAGAACATCGCGGAGTTCTTCACGCGCAAAGCGGGACAGACACTCAAAGGTCAAGTGCTGAAAAGCGACTTCTACGGTGTCGGCATGATGGCAGGTCGATTCGACGAGATTCAGGACGAATGGCAGGCCATTCTCTGGGCCATGGGCGGGGAAGTCATGGACAAGAACATGAATCCCGTTGTCAACAGCCCTATCGGCGTTAAGGCTACTCAGCACTATCTCGACACCCTCAAGTTTGCACCTCCAGGAGCGTTGACGTCATCCTATGATGAAGTAATTGCGCAGCTGCAGCAGGGTATGATCGCCATGACCATGGGCATGTTCCTAGACCAGTGGGCCAACGCGGTCAAGACAGAGAAGAACGTTCCTGGAGCTGTGATAGCCTGCGCGCCTGCACCTGGCTACACGGCATTCATCGGATCCTTCTCGGTGTCGATTCCGCGCGACTCTAGGCAGAAGAAGGAAGCCTGGGAGTTCCTCAAGTTCCTGTCCGGACCGGCGACTCAGAGGAAGTTCGCCCTCGGCGGAGGCACGACCTGCCTAATGAGTGTATTGCTCGACCCTGAAGTCCAGAAACATCGTGACGTCGCTGGGCACTACCCCGTCCTGGCCGACATTCTGAAGTACCACGCCGACAACCATGTGGAGCATCCCTGGTTGAATTCGCCCGCTGCAGGCAAGATATATCGGGAAATGTCCGTGTGCCTCTGCGCGGCGGTGGCAGGCGAGATGACAGCGAAGCAGTCAATGGACACGCTGGCTGAGAGAATAAGACTCTACCACTCACAGGCGACAAAGTGACCGGGCGGTTCCGGTGGTGGGCGGGCTTGGCTAGCCGCCCACCACCGGGGTCCAGGAGGGGGGACGCTTGTCGTGGCCGTCGAAGAGCTAGTGCGCCCACACGGTGCCAGACGTTCTCTGATGTTCGAGTTGACTCGTGGCAAGTACTTTCGTTACGTCATACTTGCTCCGGCGATGGTGATCATATTCTTCTTTGCACTCTTCCCTCTCCTTTATACCCTGCGGCTCAGTTTCATGAATCAGGTGCTGACAAACCCGGGCGCGCCTTCGTTTGTCGGTCTCGCAAACTACCGCAGGGCGTTGAACGATCCCATGTTCTGGTCGTCGCTGGGGCGAACCATGTCCTTTACCCTTATCGCGGTCTTCTTGGAGATGCTTCTGGGAACCCTCATTGCGTTCTTGCTTGCTCAGCCTGTCGGAGGACGGGGGTTGGTGAGAACGCTGATGCTCTTGCCTGTCACCGCCGCTCCTGTCGCAATGGGCCTAGTGTGGAGATACATGTACCATGCCGACTTCGGGATCATCAACTTCCTTGTGCAGAAGGTCGGGCTCGCCAGGAGGAACTGGCTTGGCGAACCATCCATTGCGATGTACGGGATCATATTGTTTGACGTCTGGCAATGGACGCCCTTCGTGGCCTTCGTAGTATCTGCCGGCCTTCACGCCCTCTCCAAGGAACCATTTGAAGCCGCCCAAGTAGACGGGGCTCCCAAGTGGCTCGTTTTCAAGTCATTAATCGCACCGATGATGGCTCCTCTGTGGGTCTTCGTGTTCCTCTTGAGAGTCATAGATGCCGTTCGCCTTTACGACCCGATTTACGCCCTGACGCGCGGCGGCCCCGGCACTGCCACGGAAACCCTCAGTTGGTACCTCTACCGAAACGCGTTCGCCTACTGGGACACCAGTTATTCTGCGGTCATTGCACTCCTCTTTCTGTATGGAATGATGATCATCAGCTCTCTCACGATACGAGCTATGGAGAAAGCGGTCGGGAAGGAGCGGTGACCCATGCCTCCGAGCCTGCTTGCGAGCAGACCAAGGATCAATGTCATTGCCACGGTTGCTATCTTTGCCGTTTCTCTAATGTTTGTGTTCCCCGTGTACTGGATGGTTGCTACTTCATTCAAGCAGCCGCTGGACATCCTCACGCCGCGGCCGAAGATCCTATTCTCGCCAACATTCGAGAACTACGCGTACTTGATTGAGAACAGCGAGTTTGGGCGATACCTCATAAACAGCCTGATCGTCTCGGTCTGTTCCACGGCGGCTGTATGCGTCCTCGGTTTTCTGGCTGCGTACTCGTTCGCCAGGTACGACGTCGGGCGCGGCCAGCTGACGTTCTTCATCCTTTCAACGAGAATGTTCCCGCCTATCGCGGTGGTGATACCGTACTTCCTCATTTTCCGGTCACTGCACCTCATCGATACGAGACTCGGTCTCATCCTCTGTTACACGATGTTCAATTTGCCGTTCGCCATCTGGCTCCTCATGGGATTCATAAGTGACGTTCCGGTCGGCCTTGAGGATTCGGCCCGGATCGACGGCCATACTCCTCTCCAGGCGCTCTGGAAAGTGGTCGTACCTCTGGTGGCGCCTGGTCTCGCAGTGACCGCCATTTTCTGTCTTCTGTTCAGCTGGAACGAGTTTCTGTTCGCGTTCTTGCTCACGCGATCTGTGGCGACCACGGCGACCGTTGGTGTTTCGGGGTTCTGGACTCAACGCGGAATACTCTGGGGCCCGATGTGCGCCGCTGCGACCACGGCCGTGGCTCCCATGTTCATATTCACTCTATTCCTCCAGAAGTACATAGTGAGAGGGCTTACGTTTGGCGCTGTGAAGGGCTGAGGAGGGACTCGCATGAGCACAAGTGATCGGATATTCTGGGGGGTCGTGACGTTCGTTTTCGTGTGCCTGTTTTGGCTGAAGTTCGTGGAAAGGTTTCTTCCCATGTGGTTCGGAACGATCGTTGCTATAGGCGCCTTCCTGGGGGTACTGGCTTTCGGTCGTCCGAAGGCGGGGGCGTCGCGGAAGTGATCGAGCTGATGAGTTCCATCGTAGGGGAGTGCTGATTGGGTCGATTGCCGGCGCATCGGGCGACCTTGAAGTTAGGTCCATGGGGGTACATAGCGGTGGCCAAGATAGAAATAAGAAATCTCACCAAGCGGTTCAGGCACGTCGTTGCCCTACAGGATGTCTCATTCACTGTGAATGACCAGGAGCTGTTCGCAGTGCTGGGTCCATCGGGTGCGGGGAAGACGACGCTCTTACGGATAATAGCTGGAGTGGAAACCCCTACCGCCGGGGACGTGTATCTCGACGACGTTTGCGCGACGCGGTGGGCTCCCGAGGAGCGTCAGGTTGCGATGGTTTTCGAGGACTACCTCCTCTATCCCCACCTGACGGTCCGTGAGAACCTGGGGAGTTCCTTGCGTGTGCTCAAATGGTCGCAGGATGACCGTAACGCGAGAATCAGCGAGATAGCGGATGCGCTTCAGATAGGGCACCTGTTGGATAGATATCCCGGTCAACTGAGCGGCGGACAGAAGCAAAGGGTCGCACTCGGGCGCGCACTCGTGAAACCGGCACGGGTATACCTTCTCGACGAACCGATAGCGCACCTCGATGCCAAGCTGAGGCACAGGATGCGGGGAGAGCTCACCCAGATGTGCCGTCAGCTCAGGTCGACGATAATCTATGTTACGCACGATTACAGGGAAGCTCTAGCCATGGCTGATCGGGTGCTTGTCCTGAACTCCGGTCAAGTGGTGCAGATCGGCTTTCCAAAGGAGATATACGCAAGGCCTGCCACGCGGTTCGTGGCCGATTTCGTAGGAGACCCTCCGATGAACCTGATCGACGGTGTTCTGGCCGTCCAGGACGGGAGAACGACCTTGAGAGTGGGCGAACAGGAGCTGGCTCTGCCTGAGTCGGTCTGGTCTAGGTGCCGTGACGGCGACCGGCAGGTGCCGCGGGGTGTGACGTTGGGGATAAGAGCCCAACACCTGGAAGTTCGCGACGCCTTCCCCGGAGGACCTTGCCTTAGAGGCAAGGTGTACGTTACAGAGGTGATTGGCCGAAGGGTCATCCTGACATGTTCCGTAAACGGCATGCTCGTTCAAGCCATAGTGGGCAGAGAGAGCCGCTTCGATATGGACCAGACCGTTTGGCTGGTGCCTGACATGGACCGTGCCGTGTTGTTTGACCTCGATTCTGCGAGCTAGGCCGCGGTTATGTCTGGACGCGACCTGACACAACGAACTTCTCTTCGCAAAGCGGGTGACCGAGATGGCGCAAGTCAGATTTGAGGGCGTTTGGAAAACGTATGGCAAGACGCAGGCTGTCAAAGGCCTCTCCCTAGAGATCCAGGACGGAGAGTTCATGGCTCTCTTGGGCCCATCCGGCTGCGGAAAGACTTCCACTCTGAGGATGGTCGCGGGACTCGAGGAGGTGTCTGCAGGTGACATCTACTTCAACGATAGGCAAGTGACAAGAATGCGGCCAGCTGAACGAAACGTGGCAATGGCGTTTGAGCACTACGCCTTGTACCCGTCGCTCACCGTTCGAGACAACATCGCGTTTCCTCTCGTAGCCCGCGGGTACAGCAAGTCCGAGATCAAGAGACGTGTCCAGACGCTTCTCGAGGCTCTCGAGATCGAGCACATCGCTGACATGAAGCCCTCCAAGCTGTCTGATGGCCAGAAGCAGAGGGTCGGGCTCGCTCGCGCCCTCGTCAGAGAGCCGGTAGTGTTTCTCCTTGATGAGCCCCTCTCTCATTTGGACGCCAGACAACGGGCAAGGATGAGGACGTTTCTCAAAAGGCTTCACCAGGAGATTAAGACCACGATGATAATGGTCACACACGACCAAGTAGAGGCGCTCGCCATGGCAGATAGGGTGGCCGTCATGAACGAGGGCAAGCTGGAACAAGTGAGCGACCCTGTCGAGCTGTACGAAGCGCCCAAGACACAGTTCGTAGCGGGTTTCATCGGTGAGCCGCCGATGAATCTCTTGCCGTGTGAGCTGTATGTCGATGGTGGGCGTATTCTCCTGAGAGGGGAGGGCTTCTCGGTTACGTTTCCGGAGAGCGCTCGCTTGGCGGACGGCACACGAAACGGTGATGCAGTCGTGTTGGGAGTCCGACCGGAGGACCTCGAGATCTGCGACTCTGACGGCGGCGAGTCCAACGGTGTGTTCTTCGGAACGACGCAACTGGTAGAAGACTTGGGGGATGAGGTTGTCGTTACGATCGGACTGGATGGAGAGAAGATTCACATGGTTCTCGAACCCGGAGCCATGAGGCCTGATGAGGGAAGTCCCGTGGCCATCAGGCCGAAAACTGAGCGCATACGAGTGTTCTCCGTGGAAACCGGCCTCAGCCTCATGGCTTGAGACGATCTGGCAGCAAGAAGGTGCTCATTGGCATGGGGAAATGGAAAGTGATCGTTACCGCTCGGTCCTTCGGTCAGGTGAGCTCCAGACCGGCCGAAATACTCACGAGCGCTGGATGCGAGGTAGTGTCGAGTTCCATAGACCGTCCTCTCGACAGCGATGAGCTGTCAGGCATGGTTTCTCAAGCAGACGCGATCATCGTGGGAAACGACCAGGTGAGTGGGTCGGTGATCGAGAGCGCTCCCAGGCTCAAGGTGATATCGCGCTACGGCGCCGGGGTGGACAACATCGACATACGAGCGGCCACAGCTAGAGGTGTAGTGGTAACGAACACACCGGGGGTCAACGACGAAGCTGTGGCTGACCTTGCGGTGGGGCTGATGATTTCCTTGGCCAGGCATATCTGCCCCACAGTCGACATGGTAAGGCAGGGAAAGTGGACACGGATCCTTGGCATGGACATGGCTGGCAAGAATGTCGGCGTGGTCGGCCTCGGACGGGTTGGTAAGGCGGTGGTTAGGCGTCTGGCGGGGTTTGATGTGACGACCCTCGCCTACGACCCTGTGAGGGACGACCGCTTTGCGCGAGACTATGGTGTAAGCTATGTGCCGCTGAACACGTTGCTCGGGTGCTCCGATTTCGTGACGCTCCATACTCCCCTCACGCAACAGACCCGGCACCTGATTGGCGCCCGAGAGCTCTCGTTGATGAAGCCGACCGCGTTCCTGATCAACGCCTCGCGCGGAGGAGTGGTCGACGAAGAAGCCTTGTACGCGGCCCTCAAGGAGAAGCGCATCGCGGGTGCTGCGCTTGACGTGTTTTCGCACGAACCCCCCTTTGGCAACCCGCTCATCACGCTTGATAACGTCCTTGTAACCTCACATATCGGGGGATACACGCGCGAGTCGGTGGACAACATGGGCATCCTGGCTGCCACTAACGTTGTAGATGTCCTGGAAGGAAGGAAGACTCGGTACGTGGTCAATCCGGAGGTCTATGAAGATCGTAAGTGGGAGCAGCGCGACACAGCGCGCCACGCTTGCCACAACGATAGACGCTGCACTGAAAGGGGCGATTGACGCTCCATGAACCGGGAGGAGACTCTTGCGCTGATCAAGGAAACCGGGATAGTGGCGATAATCCGCGGCATACCTGCTGAGGGTCTCGCAGGGGTGACAGACGCTCTGAAGGCGGCGGGTGTGCGCGCCATCGAAGTGACGATGAATACTTCGCAGGCTCTTGACATGGTCGCTTGGCTGGCAAGATATGGAGGCCGGGATGTAGCAATCGGTTCCGGAACGGTGCTTGACAGTGAGACAGCGAGATCCGCCATGCTCGCGGGGGCGTCTTTCATCATTTCTCCGTCGTTGAACGCGAAGATGCTGGAGATGTGTCACAGGTACGGTGTTCTCACGATACCAGGAGTGCTGACACCCAGTGAAGTGCTCACAGCCTGGGAACTCGGTGCCTCACTCGTCAAGATCTTTCCTGCGGGTCGTCTCGGCCCAGGCTACGTCAAGGATCTCAGAGGACCATTCCCCCACATAGAAATGGTGGCCGTCGGAGGCGTCACCCAATCGAACGCCGCAGAGTTCCTCAAGGCGGGTTGCGTAGCAGTAGGCGTGGGCTCGGAGCTCGTTGACCGACAGCTGGTGACTGAGAAGCGCTTCGATGTGATAGGGGAGCGAGCTGCCGCTTTCGTGAAGGCTGTACGGAGCTGCGCAGTGCCTAACACTCTCTGAGCCGATACCCCGCAGATCCGGCGCATCGAACATGCCCTAGCGACGACGGGCAGCGCGCTCACGCACCGCACTGTCCCGTGCCGCGTCGACGAGAGGTCTACGGGAGCCTTGACGTTTCGGTCCTGCCGAACTCCTCGGCAGACCGAATCGCTTTACTCGTTCACCCACGGGAGTCTGACAAGAGAAGGGTGGACGACCTCGCGTTCGACCTGAGTAGACAGAAGGAAAGCCTGAGGAGAAGGTCGAGGACCTGTCAGCTCATCAACAGCCACCAAGTGAGCGATCTCCATAACGCCGCCTCTTAGGGCCGCCGCCTCTTCCTGTCTCGCACTCGCTATGGTATGCTGTCATCGGCGGCACGCCAATTCGGTCCGCTTTTGGTGAGCCCGCAGTCGGTCTACGGCTGCCTTTCACCCCAACAACCCAAAGGGCCGCGATCAAGATGCGGTCAAGATACAGTCGGAATGTGGCAGGAACACCGTCAGGGTGTCCAAGAGCACACTTGTCTTGTGAGGAGAGTCGGGCATGGGCGTTTCAGACATGAGTCGTTTCGAGGAGATCGAAGCCTTGCGGCTAAAGGGCATGCGACACTTGGACATGGATGAATTCGAGGAGGCTGAAAGGATATTCAAGAAGCTGGTGAAGATGAACCCAAGTCCGGTTTTCCGCAATAACCTGGCGATGTCCCGCTTTCGACAAGGAGACCCCGAGGGAGCCCTGATGGTCCTCAAGCCCAACCTCGAGGCGGACCTGCCGAATCCCTTCGCGCACGCCCTCGCTGCGCAAGCCCTCGCGGCATTGGGGCGCCGCGGCGATGCGGAGGAGCAACTCGCGAAGGCGATATCCGACTTTGAGATGGGGCTGGAAACCGTGGTGCCCGAAGGCTTGGTTAGCGGGCGGTCATGGCGTGAGTACACCGTGATCGTCAAGAGAGCCGCTGGCGACCTGGGGAATCACCGCCAAGTCCTGGACCTGTATCGCAAGTGGGAGGGGTACCACACGCATCCCGAGGACCGCTTCCTGGCCGGGGTTGCCGCTTTCAATCTCGGCCGGTTCTCGAGGGCAGCGTCCCACTGGAGAAGACTGCCGCGGCCAGCGTGGGGCTTTGCGGACCTATACGTGATCGTGGCCGACGCCGCAAACGCGGGACTTGTGCCGCAGTTCCCTCTGGAATACCACGTCCCCAAGCTGCGTCAAATCAAGGGACGCGAGACAGATGACGACCTCCGTAGATTGGCGCAGCAAGGCTGGTCCCGTATGATCGCGCTGGGATACATCCTTGGCGAGTCCGCTGATGAAGAGAGCAAACGGCGCTGTGCCGCGCAGCTGCGCTTGCTCATCTACCACGGCGGAGATTGGGGACAGGACCTGGCAAAACGCGTCCTCTCGGCGCGCGGACTCGGCAGGGAAATGAAGCTCGCAGCCGCGAACGTGCTTGTGGAGCTTGGTGTTTACAAGGAGGGAGAGCCCATCGAAGCCGTGGTGGGCGGCAAGACAACGAATCTATTCATCCAGAGCCTCAAGGTTGCGGAGCAGCCCGACAGGAGGATGGACGAGATCTTGGAGGAAGCGAGGCGTCTCCGCGACGCGGGGAAAGTCGATGAGGCTATAGAGAGACTAGAGCCCTTGATTGAGCAAGGCGACTTCTACCCGCCCGCGATCCTGATGCTGGCCAACCTTCTGAGGCGCAAGGACAGGTTGGACGAAGCCGAGGACTTTCTCCTCACTCTGATGGAGATCGCCCCCCACGATCCCGCTGTGCTCTTCAACCTTGCAGCGCTGTACCTTCAGCTCGGCGACCTCGAGCGCGCCAAGGAGCACGCCGGCCGGATAGACCGCCGCGATCTCCCAGGCGAGCTCCGTGACAAACTCAGACTGCTCGAAGACGAGATAAGCCGCCTTGAACACCTGATGACAACGCCAAGCCAGATCGTGGCCGCTCTTGCGGAGTCCTGGCGTGAGGATCAGGAAGACAAGCCCGTTTCCCTGAATGTAAACCTGTCCCAGGCTATGCGTGGGGTGCCTGCGAGATGGGTGAGTGCCGCCTGCAAAGAGCACGGGATCGATCCGGCATCTCTAGGGCGCAAGAAGGAGCGGGCGGAAGCCCTCGGACGACGGCTCGTGGACCGACGCCACATGGAGGAGACCGTGTCGCGGCTGGAACAGGATGAAAGGGAGGCTCTTCGTCATGTCCTCGATAGGGGAGGCTGGGCCGACCTCTCGACCCTCACTCGGCGGTTCGGCTCCATGGAGGGCGACGGGTTCTGGTGGGACGAAAGCCCACCTCGATCCACTCTGGGAAGGCTTCGGCTCAAGGCCTTGGTGTTCGTAGGACGAGCCGTTATCGAGGGGCGCCGGCACAAGGTCGCGGTAATCCCCATTGAGCTGCGAGAAGGCCTCGCGGACCTTCTCGAGCCGCCTCTTGCGGGCGAGCGGGGGAGATCCCAAGGGAAACGAGGAAAGAGAGGCTGATGACGCCTCTACTGGGCGGTGCGCAGCAGTACGCGTCCCATTCATGCTGGAGTGCCTCTGCGCGTTCCACGAGGGCATCTGTGGGCCGCGACGTCACGCGCCATCTCTTGACGAATTTCCCCAGAGCAAGCAGGAGAATCGCCAGTTCTCTCGAACGAACAGAAGGAGACTGCACGAGTTATATGATATTATAATAACGATATCTCCAGTGCTATGCGGAGGACTTGCGTACCCATGTGATTGCGAGGTCTCATTACTATCACGGGGTCTTAAACAGCCTTGAGAATGTAGGGGTATGGGGATGATTGACAGGCTAAGTAACATTCCGCTTTACGTTCAGGTGTACAATGCCATGCGGGACAACATCACCTCGCACAAATGGCTACCCAGGGAGCGTTTACCCTCGGAGGCGGAACTAGTCGAGCAGTTCAACGTGAGTAGAATCACGGTGCGCCGTGCCGTGGACGAGCTCGTGCGCGACGGCTTGGTCATTCGGCAAAAAGGTCTCGGCGCCTTCATCGCGCCGCCGAGGCACTCGTCCAGCGTGACGATGCTCACGAGCTTGACGGAAGATCTGATCGAAAAGGGCTTTCACCCAGGAACGGAGATCCTGGATTTCTCCGTTGTCCCCGCGACTGAGGACCTCGCTCGCCGCCTCGTGTTGTCCCCGGGGGACAAGGTGTTTCGTGTCGAGCGGCGCCGTTTCGCTGATGACAGGGTCGTGGCGCTGAACCTATCGTACATCCCGTGTCGCTTGTGTCCGACCCTCTCCCGACAGGACGTTGCGGTTGGCTCCCTGTACGGGGCGCTCGAGGCGAAATACGGGCTGCGCATCAAGAAGGCGATCCGAGAATTCGAGATGATTGAGGCGGCGGATTACGAAGCGCGGCTGCTTGAGGTGCCGGTGGGGACGCCGATCCTCAGAATCACGGGGACGGTCTCGACGGCGGACGGCAGCGTCGTGGATTACCACGTGAAGCACTACAAGTAGCAATGGTCATGAACAGCACTCGCTCGCGGACGGATGTCGAGGCAGTCGAGTAGCTTTGTCTTCTTCTTCATCTTAGTCTGTCGTCCGAACGAAGAACCCGATGCGTGCTTCTTACATGGCACAGCTTCGGGCTTCTTTGTCTCCGGGCGTCTTCATGGCGTCCCTGGCGGCGTCCCTGCCTGCGCCCGGTCGGACAAGTCTCAAACTTGACCCTGTCGGACAAGTTTCGAACGTGGCACGTGTGGCCGCAAAGACGCACCTCATATGCGGCCTGTCAGAGTACGCCTCGAACGCGGCTCGCTCGGCCGCGCCTAAAGCGTGGTCGGACCCGGGCTCCGCGTGAGGGTTGGTCAGCCATGGGAGAGGATGGGGAGTCTCTTTTTCTACTTGGGAAGAAGGATAACGGGACTCAGCCGCGAATACATAGTACCAGACTTATATGATGTTATAACAACATGTATGGGAAGCATCGACTTGGGTGCGTGTCCATGTGCGCGGCCGAGTTTAGGCACCGTTCCTGGTGAGTTCACCGGGTTAGCGCGGTCATACAAACCTAAAGGTTGGTTGAGGAGGAGATTCCGTTGGCTGGCAGTAGGAAACGAGGCGCTATGGAGCGACTTGCCAGGGATGGCAAGGGTATGGAGTTGTGGTGGGACTCGAATCCGCTGATATACGAGGCTTGGTGCGCGAAGTTCCTCGCAGCGGTGCCGGAAGACCAGAGAGGGCAGCTCTCCGAACAGCTGAAAGCTATGTGGGACGAGGGAGCGAGCCCGAACGACTGGGTATTTAGGGGAGTGACCACGAATCCTCCGCTGACCAAGGCGGCGTTCGAATACGTCAAGGACGAAGGAATATCGATCATAAAGGAAGCCCGTCGAAACCATCCTTCCCTGGGCTATCGCGAGGTTGCGTGGGAAGCGTACAAGGCGGCCTCCCAGAAGGGAGCGCGGCGGTACCTTCCTCTCTTCGAGGGTTCCGGTTACCGGTTCGGGTTCGTGTGTGCCCAAGTGGATCCCGCGCTCTGCAAAGACACTGCGGAGATGGTCCGTCAAGGCCTCGAGCTATGGAGGCTCGCGCCCAACGTCATGATAAAGGTTCCGGCCTCCCGTGCGGGTGTTGCGGCCATGCGCATCCTTACCTCGATGGGGGTTCCGATCAACGCCACGCTCTCGTTCACCCTTCCACAGATAATGGCGGTCGCGCGTGCCGTGAAGGAAGGAAAGGAACTCGGCGAGAAATCGGGTATCCGCTACGACAAGTGGCGTGCGGTGATCACCCTCATGATCGGAAGGTTCGAAGACGCCGCCATCTTCCGGGAGCAAGCGGCCCAGAAAGGCATTCAACTTACCGATGAGCTGAAGAGGTGGTCGGGAATCGCTGTGGCACGAAAGGCTTGCCAGCTGATTGCGGAGGGAGGCTACCCGTGCAAACTCCTCATCGCCTCGAGCAGGGTCGGACCGACGGTCGACGGACAGCAGCGGATATGGCACATAGAAGGGGTCGTCGGCCGGGATCTCGTATACACCATGAATCCTGAACTCATCCAGTCGTTCATGCTGTTGTATGCCGATCGTCCGATTGAGACCGACTTGAGCCGGAACGAGATACCCGACAGTGTGATGGAGCAGATCCTCCAAGCTCCTTATTTCGCCCAGGCGTACGCCGAGGACGGCATACGCGAAGAGGACTTCGAGACGATAGAGCCGTTCGTCACTACTTACCGGCAGTTTTCCGGCGCTATGGACGATCTGGCCTCGTATGTCAAGAAGGTGTTGGAAGGATAGGAGTCTTGTCCAGCTGAGGTGCTTGCGCTTGCTCACACGCGCTTCGGCGCCTGCACACGCCTCCGCCGACGCGCGCGCACCCGCGCTCGCACGCGCGCCCGCACGCGCGCCCGCGCACGCAGGAGCGGGCACGTAGAATCGCGCATGCGGACGCGGGCACTCGGAGACGGGCACGGAGCGCTCGTGACAGCGCGCGTGTGCAGGCGCGGGCAATGGAGCACATGATGGCGTGCGCCGGGGGGCTCGGCCCGCTTGCCGACGGGCGTCTCCCGGCGGCCGCCTCACGGCTGCGTTACAAGTGGTACAGATGAGACGCGCGAGGCGTGCGGGGCATTGCGAGGCATGTGGGACGTGCGGGCACGTCACGAGACTGGAACGTAAGGAGCTAGAGAGGCTGTGGGCGCTAGCGACATGTCGAAAACCCACTCAATCGAGGCGCTCGCTCGGAACATAAGGCGAGACGCCATATGGATGAGCACGAAAGCGGGTTGCGGACACCTGGCCCCGGCGCTTTCCGCTGCGGATATCGTGGCCGTTCTGTACGGAGGGGTCATGAGGCACGACCCCAAGAACCCTACATGGCCCGAGAGGGACAGGTTCATTCTCAGCAAAGGTCACGGGTGCCTAGCTCTATACTCCGTCTTGTGCGAGACCGGCTATTTCGAAAGGCGACTGCTCTCGAGTTTCTGCTCCGAGTACGGCACCATGTTAGCGGGCCATCCGGAAAGGTGTCTGCCCGGCGTGGAAGCGAACACGGGGTCCCTTGGCCACGGGATCGCGCTGGGTCTGGGCATGGCGCTGGCCGCTCGTCTGGACGGGCTCGCGTATCGCGTGTTCGTGCTGGTGGGCGATGGAGAGCTCGAAGAGGGGAGCAATTGGGAGGCGGCCATGGCTGCCGCTCGCCACGAGGCAGGCAATCTCACAGTGATCGTTGACAGGAACGGTCTGCAACTCGGGGGCTTTACCGAGGAGATCAGCCGTCTCGAGCCCCTGGAAAGGAAATGGGAGGCGTTCGGGTGGGACGTGAAAACAGTTGATGGACATGACGTCCGGGCGCTCTTGGAAGCGCTCGAGAGCGTTCGCCCGCAAAACGCGAAACCCACAGCGGTCGTAGCCAAGACGATCAAAGGCAAGGGGCTGAAGGTAGCGGAGAACAAGGTGGAGTGGCACTACAAGGCGCTCACACCGGAACAGTACAGCGAGCTGGAGCCCGACTTGCAATTGGAGGTGCTCTAGGATGGCTGGTGAGTATGAGTCGACGAGGAGCGCCTTCATAGCGGCACTCATCGAGGCGGGGCGAGCGAATGCTGGTATAGTCGTGGTAAGCGCTGACTCTGAGTCCCGGTTCGGCGGGTTCGTCAAGGAGTTTCCCGGCAGGAGTTTCAACGTGGGCATTGCCGAGCAGACCATGGTGGGCACGGCCGCGGGTTTGGCGCTTGCTGGGAAGACCCCGGTGATAACGGCTTACGCCAGTTTCCTGGCTTTCAGGGCCTTGGAGCAGATCAGAGTGGACATCGCCGCTGAGAAGCTGGACGTGAAGATCGTGGGCACCGACACAGGCTTCTCAGCAGGCTGGTCGGGCTACACCCACTTAGCCCTGGAAGACATGGCTGCCATACGAGCTCTGCCCAACATCGTGATAATCGATCCCGCAGACGGCAACGAGGCGTTTTGCGCCACTCGAGCCATGTTCGAGTATCGCGGACCGGTCTACATTCGTTTGCGTGGTAGGCAGGGGGAGCCGGCCCTGCCCGTTCCGGACAGGCCTTTCGTGATAGGACAGGGTGAAGTCCTCGCGGAGGGAGATGACGTGCTCATCGTGGCGTGCGGCGCTGCGGTGTACGAAAGCATGGAGGCAGCGCGTCTTCTCAGGGAGCAAGGCTTGAGCGCTTCGGTGGTAAAGATGTCCACGGTGAGACCGTTGGACGAGGGTCTCATCGGTGAGCTGGCTGCCCGGATACCGAAAGTGGTGACGGTGGAGGAACACAGCATCGTCGGCGGGCTGGGGAGCGCCGTTGCGGAGTTCCTGTGCGAACAGGGCATAGGTGCTCGCCTCCGAAGGCTCGGTGTCGTGGATGGGTTCTGCAGGCCGGGTTCGGAGAAGGCCCTGAAGAAGGCTCTGTCACTGGATGGAGCGGGGATAGCGCGGGCTGTGGGCCGTTTCTTGATGAACGAGAAATGACCAAGATGACAGGGGAAGATGACGAAGGCAGGGAGAAACGACCATGAAGGTGATACTCGGAGCTGACCATCTCGGTTTCGGGCTGAAGGAGACCATAAAGTCCTATCTGTGCGACAAAGGGGTAGAAGTAGTGGACGCGGGCACCTACGACACGAATCCCGTGGATTACCCCGATATCGCCCATGCCGTGGCGAAAAGGATCGCCAGCGGGGAACTGGACAGGGGGATCCTCATATGCGGCACGGGGATCGGCATGGCCATAGTGGCCAACAAGGTCCCCGGTGTAAGGGCGGCCCAGTGTCACGACGTGTATTCCGCGGAGCGCGCCCGGAAGAGCAACAACGCGCAGATCATGACTCTCGGCGCCTTGGTGGTCGGGCCCGAGCTCGCGAAGACGCTCGTGGACGCGTGGCTGGAGTCGGAGTTCCAGGGCGGCAGGTCCGGGCCTAAAGTCGAGAAGATTGACAGGATAGACCAGATGTACCGTAAGGATGTGGGACTTACATGAGAACGTAAGCCCGTATCCGATGCTCCCAGCTTCCACTGGAGTGCCCTCCTACAGGCTACCGGCTTCGACGGGTCTCCCCGTTCCGCAGCGCGGCAGCTTTGCTGCTGCGTCTTGACGGTCGTTTGCACCGGTATGCGGGCCTGGCTGTGTGTCCGAAAGACGAGGATGTAGCATGCAAAGCGCGAAAACGGCGTGTCGGTGGTGTCGGCGGACCGGAGGCCTCGGACTGCGGGCGAAGCGAGGCGGTTGACTGACGCTGCACGGACGCTGAGGTGATGCCACGGTGGACAGTGCCAGCAAGACACGGGGTGACAAACATGACTCGCATGAATAGACACGAATGTGACCTCCACTGCCACACGACCAGGTCCGACGGAAACGACACGCCCGCCGACCTGATAGACAATGCGGCGGCAGCAGGGGTGAGGGTCGTGGCCATCACCGACCACGATGTGCAGCCGCCTCTGTCTCTGTGCGTGGACGCCAGGGGGAGCCACGTGGACATACACTCCTACGCGCGGGAACGCGGCGTGGAGCTTGTGTTGGGTTACGAGTTCTCGTGCGACACATACGTGGACGACGTGCACATACTGGGATACAGAATGGACTGGACGAGTGAGGAACTGGCCAGAGAGGTGAAGCGTGCCAGGGAGAGCAAGACCGAGGCGTACATGCGGTTGTGTGAGAAGCTGACTTCCAAGGGCATGCCTCTGGACTTCGAGGAAGACGTTTTAGCCCTCCTGGGCGGAAGCAACGAGGGGAAGTCCGCGAGTCCCGACGAGGTGGAGAGGAAGCACGTCTTCGAGGCCATGGCGAGGAAAGGCTACGCCCCGACCTGGAAAGACGCGAAGCTGATAGTGAGAGACGACCCGGAGTTGAATGTCAGAAGGGAGAAGATCGATCCGGTACGTGCTATCCACCTGATAAAGAGCTTGGGTGGAACGGCGGTCCTGGCGCACCCGCTCCTGATAGATGAGACGGTTAGCTATCCGGACGGAAGGGTCTTTACGCGGCGGGAGTACATCTGGAGGCTGATTTGCGAGGGTCTCGACGGAATGGAGGCGTCCTATCCGTACAGCAAGACGAGCTACAAGGGCCGCTGGTCAGACACGGAAGCAGAAGCGTACATACGCGGAGAGTTCGGGAGCAAGCTGAAACTTCTCACCGGCGGCTCTGACTACCATGCGGACGAGCGCAAAGGCGTGAGTAACCCAAGGTACATCGGGGAAGGCGGAATATCCCTGAAAGAGTACGAGGCGGTAAGGGAGTTCCTCCGCGTGCAGTCCCCTTAGCGGCACGGGGGGCTTGCCACCAAAGGGGCCACGATGTCACGGAGCGTTTCCTGTACTTTTCAGAACCCCTCTTTGGAGGAGAGTGGACAATCCCGTCGAATAATAATTAGAGGCTTATATGACATTATGACAGCATGTATTACGTGGTCTCCTGCCAGCGAATAGTCAACGAATGACCAGCCAGTAACCTGAAAGATCGGGCCGACGCATGAAACGAGAGAGACGAGCGGTCGCAGCATCTATAGGGAGGCGTGATGATGAAGTACCTGGTCAACGTGCAATCGAAGAACCCTGACGAAGATCCGCGTTCCTTGAGGGCGCGAGTGGTGAACAGGGACAAGGCGGTGTTGCGGGATACTTACATCCTGTTTGACAACGACAAAGGGCCGTCCCGCAACGTGAAGATGGGTTACACCGTCATCTATCCGACCGGGACGACAACAGGACATACACACGACGATGAGGAAGTGTACTTCGTCATCTCAGGGGAGGGCATCATGCAGGTAGGTGACGAGAAGTTTGACATAAAGCCGGGTGACGCGCTCTACGTGCCGCCGGGGCTGTTCCACACCACGTATCAGAAAGGAAACATCCCGCTCACAGTGGTTTGGGTCACCTCGAAGGTCACAGCAGGAGAGGCGTAACCGGAGGAGAGGCGCAAATGATCATACACGGCCAGATATTGATAGACGGCAACTGGATAGGGCCCGGGAACAGGGAAGCTTTGGAGGTCATAAACCCGGCCACCGAAGAGGTCTTTGCCATTGTCCCGAAGGCCGATGAGAACGATGTCAGGGCAGCGATAGATGCAGCAGCCGCGGCTTTCAGGCCTTGGTCGGAGCTTACACCCTTCGAGAGGGGTCGCTTTCTCCGGAAAGCAAGCGAGATCGCGCTGGCTCGATCCCGAGAGATCGCGACCCTGATGACCCAAGAAGAGGGGAAACCGCTCAAAGAGGCCGAGGGAGAGGTGGTCAAGGGGGCGGAGATCTTCCGGTACTATGCGGAAGAAGGCGAGAGACTCTATGGGAGGATCATCGCGAACTCCGAGCCAAAGACGGAGAGCAGGGTGATTTACCAGCCCGTGGGAGTAGCCGCCGCCATCTCTCCATGGAACTACCCGGTCGAGCTCCTTGCCTGGAAGCTGGGGGGCGCTCTCGCCGCAGGCTGCACGATCGTGGCCAAGGTCCCGTCGGAGACTCCCCTTTCCCCGCTGGCTTTCGTCAAGTGTCTGACGGACGCGGGCGTGCCGAGGGGGGTAGTCAATGCCCTTGCCGGCAAGGGCTCGGTTATCGGGCCGATCCTCTTCGAAAGCCCGGTGGTCAAGAGGGTCGCCTTCACAGGATCGACCGAGGTCGGGAAGGAAGTCCTGAAGAAATGCGCTCCGTCGTTGAAGAGGGTGTCCCTGGAGCTCGGCGGGAGCCTGCCCATGATCGTGTGCGATGACTGTGACATCGACGCCGCGGTGGCGGGAGCGGTCAGGAGATCGTTCCGGAACATGGGGCAGATCTGCATAGCCATCAACCGCATATACGTTGATCGCAAGATATATGAGGAATTCCTGGAGAGGTTCGCATCCGCGACCAAGAAGCTGACCATCGGGAACGGGCTCAAAGGAGATTTCGATCTAGGCCCGATGTGCACTCTGGACGGGGTCAAGAAGGCCATGTCCCACACCGATGACGCAGTGAGAAAGGGAGCCAGGCTGCTTTGCGGCGGCAAGAGGCCGACAGGACAGGAGTACGAAAAGGGGTACTTCTTCGAGCCCACGATCATTGCAGACGCCACCCACGAGATGTTGGTCATGAAAGAGGAAACGTTCGGCCCGGTGGTGGGCGTGATGCCGTTCAAGGACCTCGAGGAGGCGGTGGCGCTCGCGAATGACACTGGGTACGGGCTGGCGGCGATCGTGTTCACGAACAGCCTGACGCGAGCAGAGACGCTCTCACGCCAGCTCAACTTCGGCAACGTGGCCATCAACAACGTGGACGCCGGCGTGATCAATGCGCCGTACGGAGGATGGAACGAGAGCGGCTTCGGGCACGAGCACGGGCCCGAAGGTCTGCACGAGTACCTGCACATCAAGCATGTGCGTGTTCGCTATCTGTGACAGAGGTCACTTCGAGTGTTCGGTGCCGGTGCGCCCGCTGTGGTTCTTGCCATGTTCTCGTTCTAGGCTGTGACTGTTGTTTTGACCGACGCAACTGACGCATTCGTAGCTGCTGACATGATCGACGTATCGACGTAGCAATGATCGACACTGATGCGGAGACGACCGGCACCGACGTTTTGATTTCAGACAGAACTCTGGTTCTCCGGCACAATGCAGGCACAATGGTTGACCGAACGGCGAAGCGCTTCGTGACTGGTTGGCGCTGTCAAGCAGGCGAGAATGTGTGCCTTGATCAGAACGGATTGATGCGGCCCGTAACCGGGGTGATCTATGATGAACGTAATGGAGAGATTCAGCCTTCGGGGAAGGTGTTCCGTAGTCACGGGAGGGGCCATGGGCCTGGGGAAAGCAATGGCTGAGGCCCTGGCCGAGGCCGGGTCCGACGTCGTGATAGCCGATATAAACCTCGACGCCGCGAATCTTACGGTGGATGGGATACGGAGTAAGGGTGTGCGTGCGGTCGCCGTCCAGTGTGACGTGACGCGTCCGGGTGATTGTCGGATGACGGCGCAGCGTGTCGTGGAGGAGTTCGGGAAGATCGACGTCCTCGTCAACAACGCCGGTATATGCGCTCACATCAGGGCCGAGGACATGGAGTTCGAAGACTGGTATAGAATCATCGACGTCAACCTCAACGGGGTCTTCAATATGTCTCAGGCCGTGGGACGAGCGATGATAAGACAGAAGAGAGGCTCGATAATAAACATCGCCTCAATGTCCGGGCTCATCGCCAACACTCCCCAGGCTCAGTGCGCGTACAACGCCTCAAAAGGCGGAGTGATAATGCTCACCAAGAGCCTTGCGTCCGAGTGGGTAGACCATAACATCCGTGTGAACTGCATCGCGCCGGGTTACATGAAGACGGAGCTGACCCGCGGGTTCTTTGAGAAGGGCGACAGGGCCATGATCGCGAGATGGATGGATTTCACGCCGATGAAGAGGGCTGGAATGCCGGACGAGTTGGGTGGCATCGCAGTATACCTTGCGTCGGACGCTTCCTCCTTCGCGACCGGGGCGGTCTTCACGATCGACGGAGGGTACACTGTGTGGTAATTTCGGGCCGGCCTCCGTCCCCTCCGGGAAATGAAACGGAGGTAGGCGAAGAGGCAGGCGAAACGGGCTGGGAAGACCGGCCGGGGTGAGGGAACCGAGCCGACATCCCACCAGAGGGAGGTATGAGGTCTTGCGGAAAAGATACCTCGTGGGGATAGACATAGGGACCTCAGGGTGCAAGGCGATCCTCATCGATGAACAGGGAGAAGTCGTGGCCAGGAGCATAGCCGACTACCCTCTGTACACCCCGCGCCCGGGGTGGGCAGAGCAGGACCCTGAGGACTGGTGGCAAGCTACCGTCAAAACCGTGAGCCGTATCCTCCAGGAGAGCCGGGTGAACCCAGACTCGCTGGCAGGCGTCGGCCTTTCCGGCCAGATGCATGGCATGGTGGCCTTGGACGGCGAGAACCGAGTCATAAGGCCCGCCATACTGTGGAACGATCAGAGGACCGCGAAGCAATGCCGGGAGATAGTCGAAGCCGTGGGCGGCGAAGAGAGGTTGATGAGCTACACTAACAACCTCATGCTGCCAGGCTATACGGGCGGCAAGATCCTTTGGTTGCGCGAGAACGAACCAGATCGATACGAACGCACTCGGCTCGTGCTCAACCCCAAGGACTACATCAGGTTCAGACTCACGGGCGAGGCGGCTACTGAGGTCTCGGACGCCTCGGGAACGGGGCTCTTCGATGTGAGGAACCGCCGATGGAACTATGAACTCCTCTCGATCCTGGGCATACCTGCAAGCCTGCTCCCAGCTTGCTTTGAGTCGGACGAGGTCACCGGCAAGGTCACTAGACGGGCATCGGAAGAGACAGGGTTGCCCGAAGGCCTGCCTGTCGTGGGCGGAGGCGGAGACGCTGTGGTCCAGACGACCGGCATGGGCGTGATCAGGGAAGGGACGCTCGGCGTAACGATCGGGACCGCCGGGATAGTGGCCATGGGCCTCGAGAGGTTCCGAAACAACCCGGGAGGACGGCTCCAGATATTCTGCAACAACTCCGCCGACGCCTGGCACGTCATGGGAGTCACGCTGTCCGCGGGTGGGGCGTACCAGTGGTACAAGAATAACCTCTGTGAGAGCGAGAAGGCGCGCGCTGCTCACGAGGGGCGCGACGTATACGAGCTCTTGGACGAGGATGCGCTGTCTTCGCCGCCGGGCAGCAAGAACCTGGTGTTCCTGCCGTACCTGAGCGGTGAGAGGTGTCCGTATCCGGACCCTACCGCGAGAGGTGCGTTCATCGGGTTGAACTTGCTCCATAACAAGAAGGATATGACGAGAGCCGTCATGGAGGGAGTCACCTACAGTCTCTATGATGTGTTCGAGCTCATCCGGAACCTGGACAAAGACATGACCATCGCGACAATAACGGCCTCGGGCGGAGGCTCTCGGAGCGCTGTTTGGCGTCAGATCCTGGCTGACGTGTTTCAGTTGCCTGTGAGGACCGTGAGCGGCAGCTCGGAAGGCGGTGCGTACGGCGCGGCGCTTGTCGCCGGGGTAGGGTGCGAGGTATGGGGGAGCATTGATGACGCCGTGCGTGTCCTGAAAGTCGAGACCGAGACCAGGCCGAACCCGGCCTTGCGCGATGTGTACATGAGACTGTATGGAATCTACAACGGATTGTACCCGGCGCTACGGGGATCCTTCGGGGAACTTGCCGCGTACACAGCTAATTGAAGTCTGGGGCAGCCGCATCTTGGGTTTACGCCCGGATGACGGGGTGCTGCGGGAATGGAATGGCAGCGAACATCCCGCGGCGGGCGCGCTTCAGGTGCAAATGTGAACGGGGAGGTGAGTGTGAAAGAGGGAATCGATGAATCGGGATCGGGATCGTCTAGATCCGCTAGGTGCCGAGTCTCATGGTTACGAGGTTCTGTGCTGGACAGTTGACGAGACCGAAGGAACGGATGTAACTGTCGTATGTTGTCCCCGGCAAAACGGGACGCTTGTCCCTGGTGAAGCGGGAAGCTTAGCTGAGGAGGCTGTAACGAAATGAAACGAATGATTGCTGTCCTTCTTTGCCTCTCGTTCATGCTGCTACCGTGGGTTGCTCAAGCTCAGGCCGATAAGTTCGGCCTCGATGACGTCCCGAAGATCCAGAACACAAAGCCCATAACCATGGTGCTGGAGACGGGCGAAGGTTATTCGAGAATGCTGCCGGCAATCGAAGCCTTCACCAAGAAGACCGGAGTCAAGGTGAACGTTGAGCGCATCGCGTCCTCCGGCGTGTACGGCAAAGAGAACGTGGAGCTCATGGCGGGCACCGGCTACTATGACCTCGTGTACGTGGAGACTTCCTGGACGACGGAGTGGTCGGACTACCTGTATGACCTGGACGAGCTGGCGAACAAGTACGATCCGGGCAAGGCCGCGGCTCTGCAGAAAGAGCTCGCCTTCATGGCGCCATCCATTTTGATGTGTGGCAAGGCGTACGGCAAACAGATGGTGTTGCCTTTCTACACGTTTGACATGTGCATGTGGGTCCGGCAGGATGTCTTCGACGATCCGACCGAAAAGGCCAACTTCAAGAAGAAGTATGGATATGACCTCAAACCCGCCACCACCGAAAAGGAACTCAAGGATCAAGGGGAGTTCTTCACCAGGAAGAAAGGCGAGCTCCTCAAAGGCAAGCCCCTCACCCACGACATCTACGGTCTGTCCATGCAGGCGGGCGCGTACCAGTGTAACGATGAGACCAGCGCCCGGCTGTGGGCTCGCGGGCAAGACTGGGTAACGGTGGTGCGCGATGACAAGGGGAACATCAAGGAGTTCGTGATCACCAAGGCGAACAAAGAGGCCCTGAAGGCGGCGCTGCAAGACTACAAGGATGAGCTGAAGTACGATTCCCCCAGCGCTATCACGGCCAACTTCGACTTCGTGGTCGCGCAGATGGGTAACGGAAACGCCATCATCTGCCCGACGATCTGGGCCAACTGCACGGTTTGGGCCGACGGGATCCTCCGCGAGAAGGTTCCGGGGGCGAAGATCGGCGTGTACCCGAGCCCGGGCGGCCGCCCGTACACGGGCGCCTGGTCCTACGGCATAGCCAAGGCCTCCAAGAACCCCGAGGCCGCGTACTGGCTCCTTAGGTACCTCACTTCGTACGAGTGCGCGCAGATCATCTTCAAGGAAGGCGGCATGGTGCCGGCGCGCGTGGACCTGATGACCGAGGTGGCCAAGGACAAGAACAACTACCCGTACGCGATGCTCGCGGACTACCACATCAACATATGGAAGACCATGGCGCCGCACATTCCCAACTACTGGTACTTCAACACGAAGGCCGGCGGCAAGGTCTATGACATGCAGATCTACGCGGTGAGCAAGGCTCTGACTGGCGAGATGACGATCGATCAGACGGTGGAGTCCATCACCAAACAGACGCTTGAACTGACATCCAAGTTCGACAAGATCCCCATCCGCGAGGAGAAGTAGAGAACGAGGTGCCATCGCCAGCTGGTAACTGTTGCTAGCTGGTAGCTGAGCCGAGGTGCCGGATCCTAAAGGTCCGGCACCTCGGAGAACACGAATCCGCCAGCGCGGCATGGGTTGTGGAGGTAAGATCGGTGGGCCGTCATGCGAGCGCAGACTTCAGTATGGGACCGGCGGGCGTTGAAAGCGGCGCACAGACGAAGAGGGGCAGGCGACCGACCATCTGGGAGACTCTCACCAACGAGAGGAACTTCCGGTGGACCCTCGTTGTGCCGCTCCTGGTCTTGCTCGTGATATTCGCTTTCTATCCGCTGTTCTACAGCATGTACTTCTCGTTCCACGATTGGGGAATGCAGGGAAGCCCGGTGTTCTCCGGCCTTAGGAACTACCGGCAGCTGGTACACGACACCACGTTCTGGGTGGCGTTCGGCAGGACGATTGAGGTGCTTGTCATATGTATCACGATTGAGCTGCTGCTGGGCCTCGGGGTTGCTTTGCTCTGGAACCGGGAGTTCAAAGGGCAGAACATCGTGAGGGGGCTTGCGCTCCTCCCGTTGTTGGTTGCCCCGTTGACTTTGTCACTGCTCTGGTACTTCCTCCTGGACTTCAACTTCGGAGCCGTGAACCAGCTGCTTGGCGCGATGGGCTTCGATAAGGTCTACTGGTGGGCCCCTAACAAGGCTCTGTTCACGATATGTTTCATCACGATCTGGCAATGGTTCCCGTTCTCAGCGTTCGTGCTGTTGGCAGGGCTGAAGAGCCTGCCCAAGGACGTCTTCGAAGCGGCGAGGGTTGACGGAGGCTCGAGCTTCTACACCTTCCGGCGTCTCACCCTCCCGATGTTGTCACCGCTCATCATGATCATCATCGTCCTTCGGGCGATGTGGCTGATAAGGCTGATGGATCCGCTCTTCGGGACCACGCGCGGCGCGGTCAACACGGAGCTGCTCGACTGGATCGTGTACCGCACGGGCTTTGTCATGTTCGACATAGGGTACGGTTCAGCGATGGCGGTGGTTTCGTGGGCCGCTACCATGGTGTTGTGTCTCATAATGTTCAGGCAGTTGATGAACTCCATGAGAGCGGGCAGGTAGTCCTGCGGGTGAGGGTGGCGACCGGTCCAAAGCGCGGCGAGAGTGGCGCTGTGCGGGCTGTGCCTAAGATGCTGTGCCGAGGATGTTACGCCGAGGCGGTGCCCTAAGGCCGTGCGCCGAAGGCTTTGGGCCGAAGGCGCTAAGCTGAAGAAGGCGCTGACCAGGAATAAAGTGACGATATGGAGAAGGTCGACTATGATTAAGAGGGTGCTTTTCTGGCTCGTAACCACAGTAGTGCTCCTTTTCGTGCTCTTTCCGCTGGCGTGGGTTTACCTGACGGCGTTCAAGTCAAATGCCGACATATTCGACCCGAGGCTCATCAGGTTCGTGGTTTTCAAGCCCACGCTTGACAACTTTCGCAACCTGTTCTCGCAGTATCCCTTCTGGCAGAACTTGCTCAACAGCTTGATCGTAAGCATCGGAAGCACCATCATCACCATGTTGGTTGCCTTTCCGGCCGCCTACAGCTTCGCGCGGTGGAATACCGGGGGAGGGGACTTGCTGTTCCTCACAATCTCCACGCGCATGTTCCCTCCAGCGGTAGCGGCGATTCCCCATTTCATAGTGTTCAAGACGCTGGGCCTGCTGGACACGCACTGGGGGCTGATGCTGCTTTACGTTTTCCTCAATGTGTCCTTCGCGACTTTCCTCCTGTATGGGTTCTTCGATCAAGTCCCGAAGGAGCTCGAGCAGGCGGCGATGATCGACGGGTACAGCCGCACCGAGGTGTTCCGAAAGATCGTCTTTCCGCTCATCAAACCCGGGTTGGCCGTGACGTCGGTGTTCTGCCTCATATGGGCGTGGAATGAGTTCTTCTTCGCGTTCCTGTTCACAAGGAACGTTGCCAGGCCGGTGAACGTCCTGATCTCGTCCTTCTGGGGAGGGTTGCAGGTTCAGTACGGCCTGATGGCGGCGGGGGCCGCGATTACGATTTTGCCTGCGCTCCTTATCGTGGGCTTCATGCAAAGGTACATCATCCGCGGCCTGACGTTTGGCGCTGTCAAGGGCTAGGCGGGAGGCGACGGAGCCGACGCGGATCGCCTCACGGATCGCTCGAGCGGATTTGGCATTCAGGAGCGCGCGGACGCGCACGCGAGTGTTCGCGTGAGCCCGAATGTGAGCGCGACCGCTGCGGACGACGACGAACGTGGGACGCGCGGGCGCGGCACGAGTGCGCGAGACGATGGCGCACATCATCAGCGGCGCGTGCGATTGAGCGTGATCACGATACGCGCCTATGCTGCAAACAGGCCTGAGAAGGCCGGAAAGTGAGCAGAGGAGGACCATGACTGAGATCAGGAAGATGCTGCCACAAATGAAGATAACTGATCGCATCACGTGGGGTGTGTTGTGTTGGATCTTCTTCAACCTGCTGTGGTTGAGATTCCTTGAGAACTACGTGCCACAATGGGTGGGCGCGGCGATCGCGACCGCCCTCGTGGCTGCGTTCATCGCCTTTGGCCCCGGTCCGGGTGCGGCAGGGGATGAGGGCGACGGTGACGGCGCGGAAGAGACGGCTCATGAGGAGGACAGGGAAGGAGAATAGCTGTGGCAGAGGTCAGACTGGAGAACGTGACAAAGCTGTACGGGCGCAAGAGAGCGATCAGCGATGTCAGTTTCGTGTGCAAGGAAGGAGAGTTCCTTTCGATACTTGGCCCCACCGGGGCTGGCAAGAGCACGATCCTGAAGATGATCGCGGGAATAGAGGACGTTACGTCGGGGCGGATCATGTTCAATGGCCGCGTGGTGAACGACGTTCCTCCCCAGGAGCGGAACGTCTCCATGGCTTTCGAAACGTACAACCTCTATCCGCACATGAATGTGTACGATAACATCGCGTTTCCGCTGCGCGCGCCGCGGTGGGGTCTCAAGTTGAGCCGGGAGAAGGAAAGGGAGAAAGTAGAGGAGATCGCCAATTTCCTCGGCATCGGCGAGCTGCTGGACAGGCTCCCTCAGCAGCTGAGCGGTGGCCAGAAGCAAAGAGTGTCTCTGGCCCGCGCTTTGGTGAGGAAGCCGGAGGTGTTCCTCCTCGACGAGCCCATAGCCCACCTCGATGCTCGGCTCAAGTTCACGACTCAGACTCTCCTGAAGGAGTTCGCGAACAGCTACCGCAGCACCATCGTGTACGTAACTCACGACTACCGCGAGGCGCTTGCTCTGTCCGACCGCATCATCGTGCTGAGGAAGGGCAGGATCGAACAGGAAGGATCGCCCGAGGAAGTCTATTACACGCCCGCGACCGATTTCGTCGGAAGGCTGGTCGGGGAGCCGCCCATGAACCTTGTGGATGGTGAGCTCGAGGAGGGCATAGCGGGCCTCGTGTTCAGAAGCGGAGAGTCGATAGCGCTTCGCGTGGATCGAGAGCTCGTCCGTCCCCTGAAGAACCTGCCGCAGGGGCAGGGGATGAGACAGCGTGCCCGCCTTGGTATCAGGTGTGAGTACGTGAAAGTGAGTCACGAGAGAATCTCGGAAGATGCTTTTCAGCTCCCGATCTACGCGGTCGTTCGTGAGGCGGAGAGCGTCCTGTTCTCTTTCCAGATACAGGAGGGAAAGCTTCTGCACGCCAGGACCCGCGATGAGGACGTAACCGGCTGTGAAGTCGGGGAAAAGCTCTGGGTGGAGTTCGACAGGCACAACATGTTCTTCTTCCCAATAACAACTGAGCGTGCTACACGCTTATAGGGGCGTCTTGCAATGAGCAGAGTCGACATAAACCATGTTTGGAAGGTGTACCCCCGGGCGACCGAAGCGGCCGTCAAGGATCTGACGTTCACCATCAACCACAAGGAGTTCCTCGTCATCCTCGGTCCGTCTGGCGGCGGCAAGAGCTCGACGTTGAGGATGCTGGCTGGCCTGGAGGACATCACACGAGGCGAGATCCGCTTCGACGGGAAGGTCGTGAACAGCCTGGGTCCCGCCGAGAGAAACGTCGCGTTGGCCTTTGAGTCCTACGCGCTCTACCAGCGGTTGACGGTGTACGAGAACATCGCTTTCCCGCTGAGGGCCAAGGGTATGAGGCAGCCCGAGGTCCATCAAAAGGTGACAGAGATCGCCGAAAGGTTCGGGCTCTCCTCGGTATTGAAGAAGCACCCGTCGTCGCTCGCCGGCGGCCAGCAGCAGAGGGTGTCGCTCGCGCGCGCCTTGATCCGTCAACCCAACCTCACGCTCTTGGATGAGCCTATCTCTCACATGGATCAGCGGGTTCGAGCCGAAATGAGGGCCTTGATCAGGCACATTCACGACACGATGGGGAATACGACGGCCTACGTGACTCACGATCAAGCGGAGGCCATAGCCCTTTGCGACCGGATAGCGATCATAAACGGCGGCAAGCTGCAGCAAATAGGGACCATCGACGAGATCTGGAACCGGCCGGCCAACAAGTTCGTGGCGTTCTTCGTGGGCGAGCCGGCAATGAACTTCATCACCGGGGTGATCCGTGACACGCGGAGCGTCTCCATTCCCACCGACCAGGGTGCGAGAGTCTTCAAGATCGCCGGGGAGATAGGTGAGGCGTACGTTGGACGCGACATCACCGTGGGCGTTCGCCCTCAACAGATCACCGTCGCCCGCGAGGGGCAAGGGGAGAACACGATTCCCGCCAAGGTGCGACTCATCGAATTCCGCGGTGAGATCACGGTGCTTACGATGGATCTCTCGGATGTCAAGAAGACAGAGGTCAAAGTCGTGGTCCCGGCGACTGAACGGTACGTCATTGGGGAAGCGCTGTGGCTTCACTGGGAACCCGAGATAATACACCTCTTTGACGGAGACCTGCCGATAACCAGGAACATGCCGGGATGACGACGGTCCGATCCGCCGATCGGCCATCCCGTTGAAACCATCCATACGTTCGGTGGACGTCCCACGAGTCTCGACAGTCTCGACGCGCCGCCTAGGGGCTCCTAGAGGCTCCAAGAGAACGTCAAGTAGACCATCCCAACCAACCCCTCATTCCCCCCCAGAAACCGTGCTGCGGGAGTTGGCTGGGATGGTCGGCTTTCCTCTCAAGACCAACTAAGTGTGTAGCTCCTTCAGTTCCCCGGTCTCCACGTAGAACACACGCTCCGCGATATTCGTGACGTGGTCAGCGATGCGTTCGAGGTAACGAGAGATCAGGAGGAGCTGCACCGCCTGGTCCACGACGTCCGGATCCCTCTTCATGAACTCGACGAGCTCGTCGTACAGACTGCGGTAGAGGTGGTCTACCTCGTCGTCGGCGTCGACCATCTTCTGAATCAGAGCGAGGTCTCTTGTCACGAAAGCCTCGAGCGCCTCGCGCAGCATCTGACTCACGAGACCCTGGAGCCTCGGGATATCCACGAGCGGCTTGAAGAGCGGCCTGTCCGCGAGGCGCTTGGCCATCTTCGCTATGTCTACGACGTAGTCAGCGACCCTCTCTACATCTGCGCAGATCTTGAGAGCGGCGACTATCACGCGCAGATCCCGCGCCGCCGGTTGTTGCGTGGCAATGAGTCTTATGCAAGTGGTCTCGATCTCCAGGTTCAGCGCGTCCACCTGGTCGTCCATGGCGATCGTCTCATCCGCGAGCGCGACGTCCCTTTCCGCTAGGGCGATGAGCGCCTTCCCCAACATGTCTTCTGAGATCCTGCCCATGCGGAGGAGGGAGCTGTCAAGCCCCGCGAGCTCGGCCTCGAACCGCTTCCTGGGGGTCGTCATTGCAACACCTCCGTTCGCTCGTTCATCCTGTCTTTCGGCAAGCCGAGTCAGTGGCTACCCTAGCCTCCCGGCGACGTAATTCTCCGTCCTTCTGTCTGCCGGGGACGTGAAAACCTGACCCGTGGGGCCGTACTCCACGAGCTCCCCGGAGAGCATGAACGCCGTGTGGTCAGACGCCCTCGCGGCTTGCTGCATGTTGTGCGTGACGATGACCACCGTGTAGGACTCCTGCAGCTCCCTCATCAGATCCTCGATCCTCAGGGTGGACGCCGGATCCAATGCGGAGCACGGCTCATCGAGCAGGATGACATCGGGCCCCGTCGCGATGACTCGCGCGATGCATAGCTGCTGCTGTTGTCCCAGGGAAAGACCGAGCCCCGGGCTTCTGAGCTTGTCTTTGACCTCATCCCAGAGGCCGACCCGGCGCAGGCTTTCCTCCACGATTGGGTCGAGGCTCTTTCTGTCCCCGATTCCGTGCACGCGAGCTGCGCACGCCACGTTCTCGTATATGGACAGCGGAAACACCACTGGCCTTTGGAACACCATGCCCACGCGCTGGCGCAGACGCGTCACGTCCGCTTCCGGGGCGTAGATGTCCTCCCCGTCCAGCCTGATCGACCCCTCGATCCTCACGTTCTCGATGACGTCGTTCATCCGATTCATGCATCTGAGAAGGGTGGACTTGCCGCACCCTGACGGACCGATGAGCGCCGTGATCGAGTTCTCGATTATGCTCAGCGTCACACCCTTCAGGGCGTGAACCAGCCCGTAGTAAAGGTTGAGGTTGCTGATCTCGATCTTGTGTCTCCGGGTCCTCTCCTGCTCACGGTCACGGACATCTTCATTGGCCGACACAGACATTGTTGTTAGCGACATGGCTTCTCCTTTAGATACTTCTTTAGATACCTAGATATCTCATGTCATCCGAATTTCCCGCATACGTAGTCCTCTGTGCGTTTGTCTCTGGGGTGCGTGAATATCTCCGACGAAGGCCCCGTCTCGACGAGCTCCCCCATGAGAAAGAACGCTATGTCGCCTCCCACCCGCGCGCCCTGCAACGGGTTGTGGGTGACGAGCACGACCGTGTACGACTTCACTAGCTCCCACAGGAGTTCTTCGATTCGCAACGTGGATATGGGGTCGAGACCGGAGGTCGGCTCGTCCAGCAGGAGGATCTCGGGCTCCACGGCGAGGACGCGCGCTATGGAGAGCCTCTGCTGTTGGCCGCCGGATAGCGTGCCCGCATGGTCTCGCAGTCTGTCTTTCACCTCATCCCACAGGATCGCGTCGCGCAGAGCCTTCTCAACGATCTCTTCCAGGCCCCGTCTGTTGCGGATCCCCCGCTTGCGCGGACCGTACGCCACGTTGTCGAAGATGCTCATCGGAAGCGCCATCGGCAGCGCGAACACCATCCCCACTCGCCTGCGCAGGTCCGCTACGTTCACTGAGTGGCTGTATACGTCCACGCCGTCTATCTCCAGGCTGCCCTCGGCCCTCGTGCTAGGGATGAGGTCGTTGAGCCGGTTGAGCGACCGGAGGAACGTGGTCTTACCGCTCCCGGACGGGCCCATGATGGTCAACAGCCGGTTGCGCGGGATCTCCAGGTCGATTCCCTTGAGGGCGCGGTGCTGACCATAGTAGAACCTGAATCCTCGAGCTCGGATCTTGGTCGAATCGTGCATGGCCTTCGCCGTGTAGAGCCGCTCCTTTCTCTCCTTACTGGTCCCGGCAGGTTCCCGGGAGGTTCCCTGCCGGTCGACGGCCGTGAGGGCGGCCAGCGACCGGCGCGTGTCCAGCCTGATCTCTTCAAGCTGCCTGAAGTAGGTTGCTTCCGCCCTTGCTACCTGCTCCGGGCTGCGAAGCGATTCACAATAGAATACGCCGCTACGTTGATGACGAGTATCAAGACGATCAAGACTGCTGCCGTGCCGTACGCGTGGTCCATGGAGATGCCCTCGCGCGCAAGGATGTAGAAATGCACCGGCAGTGTCCTCACGGGATCGAGCAAGGATCCGGGCAACTTCAGCGATGCGCCGGCCGTGAAGATCACCGCGGCCGTCTCGCCGATGCTCCTCCCGATGGCCAACACTATTCCCGTCACTATGCCGGGCAGCGCGCTCGGCAGGACGACGCCCATCACCGTCTGCCACCTGGTCGAACCCAGAGCGTAGCTTATCTCGCGATACGCGTTGGGCACCGCCCTGATCGCTTCCTCCGAGGTCCGGACTATGGTCGGGAGGATCATGGCAGCGAGCGTGAGCGCGCCCGAAAGCACGGACCAGCCGAGACCCAAATAGATCACGAAGAAGAGGAACCCAAACAAGCCGAAGATGATCGATGGGATCCCGGCGAGGCTCTCGGTGCCGAAGCGCACTATACGAGGGAGCCGGTCCTCCCTCGTATATTCGGTGAGGTAGAGCGCTGTCGCGACGCCGACGGGAGTTGCGATGAGGACTGCGATGCCGGTGACGAGAACGCTCCCGACTATCGCGGGGTAGATGCCTCCGGACCTCCCCATCTGCCTCGGCGCCTGTGTGAGAAAGGCCGGTGTCACCATGTGCAGCCCTTTGCCGAGGATGTAGGCGACCACGAATACGAGGACGCACACGGTCGCCACGGCGGCGCTCGCGAAGACGGCCGTCATGATCTTGTCCGCGAGCCGCTCATTGATGCTTCTGCGTCTTTCTCGCGATGGAGCCGTCATTTCGAACGCCCCCTTGCCGGCGCGCCTGCGAAGAGGCGAGCCACGACATTGAGCAGCGCTATGACGACGAAGAGCACGATCCCAGTAGCGAAGAGCGCTTCCCTGTGTTCGCCCGCGGCGTAGCCCATCTCAAGGGCTATGTTGCTCGTGAGGGTCCGCACGGGCTCGAGGACGGACGAGGGTATCTTCGTGGCGTTTCCCGCGACCATGATGACCGCCATCGTTTCCCCAATGGCTCGACCCATGCCCAGTATCACCGCGGCGATGATCCCCGGCCTCGCCGCCGGCAGGATCACCATCCTTATGGCCTGCCACCTGGTGGCGCCCAGGGCGAGCATACCATCTCTGTAAGCGGCGGGCACAGCTTTGAGTGCGTCGTAGGAGATGCTGACTATCGTTGGCAAGACCATCATTGCGAGCACGATGGCCGCGGCCAGGACCGAAAAGCCCGGCCCACCGAACCAACGTCTGATCAGCGGGACGAGCACGACGAGGCCCATGAACCCGTAGGCGACGGAGGGGATACCGGCCAGGAGCTCGACGCAGGGCTTCAGGACCGAGCTGAGCCTGGCGGGTGCCATCTCCGCGAGGAAGATAGCACAGGCAAGTCCCAGCGGCAGGCCCACCGCGAGCGCGCCGAGCGTGACCGAGAGAGATCCCAGGATCATGGGAAGGATCCCGAACACGCCGCGGCTGGGCGACCACTTCGCCCCGAGGACGAACCGCGCCACGCCGACCTTGTACATTAGCGGCGCCCCTTCGCGGAACACAAACAGGATTATGAGTCCGAGCACGGCTATGGCCGAGAGGGCCATAGCCACGAGAGCCCTCTCGATGATGGCTTCGCCGTATCGCGCCGGACGTCGTACGGGATATTGTGCGGAATTGCCGATCAAGCTCTCGCTCTCCTTCACGGTTGGTCGTCGGCCGATGCGGGCACCAGCCCTTCGGCCTTGAGCAGCCCCTGTCCAGTCGGGCTCAAAACGAAGTCCATGAACTCCTGGGCGTGCGGGCTCAAGGCGCCGCGCACCGCGAATATGAACGGCCTTACGATGCGGTAAGTGCCGTTTTCGATGTTCGGGACGCTTGGGGCGACGCCTGAAACTCTGATGCCCTTGACGCGTCCATCGAGTAGCCCAAGGGAAATGTAACCTATCGCCGCGGGGTCTCCCGCCACGGTCTCTCGCACGGCCCCGTTGGAATCCTGAACGATCGCTGCGGGCGTGACCTCGCTGTCTCCCATGACTATCTCATCAAACGAGCCGCGGGTCCCGGAGCCTTCTTCGCGGCTAACCACGTCGATTCTGTGATCCATGCCTCCAACGCGCGACCAGTTCGTGACGCGACCGGCGAAGATGTCTCGGATCTGGTCGATCGTGAGGTCATTGACAGGATTGGACGGGTGGACGATCACGGCGATGGCGTCCCGCGCGATCACTATGGCCTGGAGGGAGCGCTCGTCCTCCTTCAGCGGCCGAGACAGCATCCCGATCTGGGCGACGCCGGTCAGCGCCGCTCTTGCGCCGGCGCTCGAGCCGCCGCCCTGGACGCTCACTGACACATCGGGGTTGATGGTCATGAACTCTTCCGCAAGGAGCTCCGCGAAAGGCTGGACCGACGTGGACCCCGCGACCGTCAGCGACCTCGTGGCGCTGCCGGGGGCCTGACCACCGGGCCGGGAAGGGGTGCCGCAGCCCGTCACAATGATGGCTGTGAGCGCGAGGGTGACCGCCAACGCGAGGCGCAGTAGAACCAGGAGGACCGAAGGATCCCGCGGCCGCGCAGGCGATCCACCCGGCACGAACTCTGCGTGCCCGACGGATGGAGCACCTCGCTCCGCGGACGCTCTGGGCTGCGACATCGCCGACCGCGTTGGTCGGGAAGAAGTAGGCCTGTGCAACGGGACCCTCCCCCTCCTCTTACTCCAGCTTCCTACCCCGGCTTCCGCTCCCGCTCTCATCTCCCAGTGCTCCGCCCCCCCTCATGGGCAGCCAGACAGCCGGGCACCAGGAATCCGACACATCGTTGCGCGCTCCCACTCGCTCACGTGTGCAAGCATGGTGATTTTGCTCGTCCACCATTATAGCACACATCTATGAGTATGGCACTAGCTCGACACCGGGCAAACAGCTTCTGCCTTGGTGTTCCTTGCCTGCTTACCGGGGGCGTGGGGCTTGCGTCACCGAACTGGACGCATTCTGGGCGCACGCGGACACGAGCTTCAGGCTCAGGCTTGAACTACGGCAAACCCCAACGCAGCACGGGAGGACTATGGGTGAGAATAAAGAAAAAGTACACAATCGACAGTGAGAGAACCCTCATCTGCTGTGAGATAGTCGAGCAAGCGCTACGGCGTGGCACGCTGTGATCATTCTAGAGCAGCTTGCTTAGGAGAATACTGCGGTCTTCTTGGGCTCGCGACAGTCGGTCGCGTGTACGCCCAATGTTGTACACCGAGGGGGAGTACTCCGTGGTATCCCTGAAAGAGTTCCTGCAGAGCGAGGTGAAGCCGGCTCTCGGATGCACCGAGCCCGGCGCCGTGGCCCTCGCGGTTGCCAGAGCATGTGAAGAGCTGGACCGAGCTAGAGTGCACTCGGTGAAGGTGGTCGTGAGCGACAGCGTCTACAAGAACGGCATGGCGGTAGGGATCCCAGGCTCAAACGGGGCGAAGGGGAATGCCGTGGCCGCCGCGCTCGCCGTATTCACCGGACGGTCCGCATATGGGCTCGAGGTGCTGAAAGATTCCAGACCCTCCGATGTCGCGAGAGCCGAGGAATGGGTGCGAACCGGCCGGGTAAAGGTCTTGAGGCATCCGGAGAAGTCGGGAGTGTACGTGGAAGCGGTTGTGAGCTCGCAAGGCACGCCCTGCCACGAGGCCTCGTGCGTCATCGAGGGCGAGCACTCCAACATCGTCAAGGTGACCATCGACGGCAAGGTGGTTTTCGAGAAGCCGCTGTTGCGGGAGGATGAGTCGGGGGATGCCGTCCGGTCAGCGAGAGATGGCTCCGTGTCCGAAGCCATCGGCACCATGACTTACAGCGAGGTCATAAGGCTCGCAGATCAGATGGATGACGAGGACGTCCGTTTCCTCATGGAAGGCGCAAGGCTCAACAAAAGGATCGCTGAGTATGGCCTTGAGAAGGGCTCGATCTCCGGCTTGGGCCTCGGCAAGGGCATGAAGACCCTCCTGGACCAGAGGAGGCTCGGAGAAGACCTCGGATACCTCATCAAGGCTTATTGCTACGCAGCGGCTGACGCGCGGATGGCGGGCGCGCCGCTTGCGGTGATGAGCAGCGCCGGTAGCGGGAACCACGGCATCACGGCCGTGCTGCCCGTGTACCTTGTGGGCGAGGCCTTGCTCAAGAGCGAGAGAGAGGTGGCTCGAGCTATCGCTCAGAGCCACCTGTCGACCAGCTTCGTGAAGAGCAGGATAGGCCGGCTTTCTTCCGTCTGCGGGTGTGTCGTGGCCGCCGGAGCCGGGGCCGCTGCAGGCATGGTATTCCTGATGGGTGGCGACGAGAAGGGAGCGATTCAGGCGATGCAGACGGTCCTGGCGGACACCGCGGGCATGGTGTGCGACGGAGCCAAGGAGAGTTGTTCGCTGAGGGTGGGGGTGGGGGCTGGGGAGGCGTACCTGGCCGCGCTTTTCGCCCTCGAGGGCATGGGGTTCTCAACTCCTCAAGGCCTTGTGGATACATCCATCGAGAAGACTATTGACAACGTGAAGCTGCTGAACAAGGTGGGCATGCGGCAGGTCGACAGCGTCCTGATAGATATCATGGAATCAAGGAACTAGCTCGCGTCGCGGACCGTAGCCGGCTGCCGCTTCGCGCGTCCGAGAAGCTCTCGAGCGGGCGACTTCCGATGGGGCTCGGCGTCTTGCTGAACGGATAGCGCGTGCCGAACGGATAGCGCGACACGGACGGATCTTCGGGAAGACGGGCGCTCGGCAGAAGGACATCGCTGCCCGCTCCAGGTGTCGACACCGGCACGCGTAGACGGTAGACGAGAGAACAGCCCGTCCCCTGTGACAACAACTTGACAGCGAGGGACAATGCAGCAATCAAGAGGTGGTTCAGGTGAGAGAAGCAGCATCCGACAAGCACGTAACCCTGCGTCTCCTGATGGAGCGGGCGAGCTGTCGCAACTTCACCGATGACAAAATCCCGCCGGACGTTCTGCGACAGGTGCTCGAGGCAGGCATCCAGGCGCCTACCGGAGGCAACCTGCAACCGTACAGCATAATCAAGATAGAAGACCAAGCCGCCAAGGACAAGCTGGCCAAGATGTGTGAGGACCAGCCCTTCATCGCGCGAGCGCCTGTGGATCTCCTTTTCTGCATAGATCTGCATCGTTTGGAACGCTGGGCCGCCCTTGAGGCCGCTCCCTTCACCGCCAGAAAGAGCTTCAGGCACTTCTGGATCGCCTTCCAGGATACCGTGATGTGTGCCCAGAACATCTGCACAGCGGCGGACGCGCTCGGGCTCGGATCGGTGTATGTCGGCAGCGTGCTCGAGTGCTTCCGCGAGCTCCGCGAGATGTTCAGCCTGCCTTGCGGGGTGTTTCCCGTCGTGCTCCTCTGCTTGGGTTATCCCACCAAGGCCCCCCGACCCTCGAGGCGTCTAGGTGTGGACGTGGTGGTTCACGACGAGGCGTACCGCGAGATGAACGACGCCGAATTGGTCGAGGCGTTTCGTGCAAAGTACCCGGGCCTCAGAGTGCAGCCCACGGTCGAGCGACTAGAGGAGATCGGCGAGGTTTGCAGCGCCGTGGGCGGCGACGCTCTGGCTCGTGAGTGTCTAGCGCGAATCCAGGCCCAGGGGTTCATAAACGCGGCTCAGAGATACTTCGGCCTGCACTACCGGGCCGACCTGATGCCCCAAGGCAGCCGCGAGTACCTGGAAACGCTGAGGGACTTCGGGTTCGAATGGGCAGACTGCTCGCAAGATCCCGAGAATGCAAGCGATCGAACCTCGGGGTCCGCGCATTCCGACTGACGAGCTCCCTCATGTTTCCTCTTGAGGCTCCAAATCCCATGTACGCACGGTGAGCCTTTCCGCTCTGCAGGGGAATCCTATGTGAGCGAAAAGCGCACGGGAGGTGCAACCATGGGTCCTAAGAGTACGAGCTGGATCGTGGTGGTCTTGGGGGCGGCGGTGTCTGCCGTGGGTCAAGTCATGAGGCCCGGGGAGCTGGGCTCTGGAATCCTGGGATTCGGCCTCGCTCACGTGCTGCTGGGCTTCCTCGACATGCTCAGGCCGACCGTGAGACAGCGCTCGTGAACACCGCACCAGGAGGCGAGCGCGCCTGAAGCGCGCCTGCAGGGCGGCAGGTTTGCGGATGCCGCCGTGCCTCCGCGGCGGACGCCTAGAACGCCTATCTGGCGGGAGCCGTGAGAATGCGCCCGGTCGGCTGTGAGTGTCGCATCGCTTGGAGGGCGAGCAATCCGCAAGGGTGAATCCTGCAAGCCACGGCGCAGCACGGCGTTGAAAGAGTGAAGCCCAGCGGGTGCCTGTTCCTCCTTTCAGACGGGTACCCGTTCCCTCTCGCACACTTCCACGTATCGCCGCTTCCCCGCACGCTTGCGGGCGGCGCTGCGCGGAGGTGTTTTCTTTCCCACCCCTGGACTCGCGGAACACCCCAGACCAAAGAATATCGGTGAAACCTCGGCGGTCGCTGTCTCCTCCACGGCTTACCATTAAATACCAGCGCACAATGTCAAACATTGACAGAGTCACTTCGCCTTTGGTGTCGAATATCGAAGGAGAGCGAACGGACTGTCGATCCTTGTAACGACTCGTCGATTCCGCGGTGGGGAGGGCTCACTGGTGGGAGCTATCTACGACCTAGTCATTACGGTTAAAGACCAGAAAGGCTCATGTGCCTTGGGCCACAGAGTCGGGGACAGGTTCTACGTCAGAAAGGGGGCCAGCCCTTCCGGACTATGCATGACCGCCATGGCCGCGCTCATCCCCGCCGTGTCCGTGCTCATGGTGGGAGGCAGCTTCCCGTGGGAGGACGACCCTGATTCGTGTTGCCGGACGTGCCAGGACCGGCAGAATCCCGTGACGTTCGAGATCAGGAGGCTCGCGTCTTCCTAGCGAGTCAGCGAGGTGAGCCGGGTGGCGATCACAGTCGCGGAAGCTCTCAAGATCGGCGGGCTACGGCGCGGTCAGCTGGTCGCGGGCGCGCGAAACGCGGGGAACGTCATTCAGCACATCGACACGATGGAGGTCCCCGACATACGGCCCTGGTTGAGGAAGAACGAACTCCTCGTGACCACCGCGTATGCCATCAGAGATGACATCCCCGCGCTTACCCGTTTGATCGAGGCGCTCGCGGATGTCAAGGCGGCCGGGCTCGTCATAAAGCCGGCGCGGTTCATCGGGGAGTTGCCCGAGGCCGTGGTCAAGACCGCCGAAGAGTTGGGTGTGCCGCTCGTAGAGATCCCGGCGGACGTGCCGTTCATCGAGATCACGCATCCGCTCATGAAGGCCATTCTGAGCAGACAGGCACGTTATCTTGAGTACTCGGAAACAGTCCACCGGGAGCTGCTCCGCGTCGAACTCGAGGGCCAGGGTTACGGCTCGATCGCCGCCACACTGAGCTCCTTGCTCGACGCGGGGATCGTGGTGTACGACACCGACTTCAACGTCATGGCCTCTGTTGGAGAGCCCGAGCTGATTCCCACAACGGAACAACGGCTGTACTTGAGTAAGCTGAACGGACAAGGCCGCACGCGCATCGGCGACTCTTCGTGGGAGTACTGCTGCCAGCCGGTGCGCGTGAAGAGGAAGGTCTTGGGTTACATCGCGGTATCGGAACGAAACAAGCAGCTAAACGACATGGAGCTCACAGCCCTGGAGCACGCATGCACAGCCGTCGCTCTAGAGATCACGAAGCAGCAGGCCGTGTCTGAAGCGAGCAAGCGGCTGGAGATGGATCTCTTCGACGATCTGCTCGACGGGTCGGTGAAGATGGAGGAGGTGGCCGAAGGCCGTGCGAGGGCGCTTGGCTGGCCCGTAGGGCGACCGTTCTATGTCATAGTCGCCCGTGTTGATGACTTTGAGAAGAAGACCGCTCGGATCGAAGGAGAGCACCTCACGCAGTCGGTCAAACATCGAATAGCACGTGCCGCTGGAAAGGCCGTTGCTTCACAGCTGGGATCCGGGCAGGAGCATGCGTCCGCGGTGTTCATGCGAGGAGACAGCCTGGTCTGCCTCGTCCCTGCCTCAGAGGAACTCGTGCGGCAGCGGGCGTGCATCGTTCAGGCCGTGCAACGCGCCGTCGCTGCACTCGACGCAAGGCTCTCCCTTTCGACAGGGATCTCGAGCGTAAGAACGCAGCTCACTCAGGTCCCGACGGCGTACAAGGAGGCGCGCAACGCGGCGAGTATCGCCCGCTCTCTTTACGGCGGGGGTGGAGTGGTCCACATAGAGGATGTCGCGCTGTACGCGTTGCTTCTGGATAGCGTGGAACGTCCGCTCCTAGATGGCTTCTGCAAACGCATCCTCGGGCCGCTTTTCGAGGATCGAGAGGGAGCTGCCATGCCGCTGATAGAGACCCTGGAGGCCCTCACATCATGCAATGGATCCCGGGTAGAGGCCGCTCGTAAGCTGTTCATACACAGGAATACCTTGGCATATCGCATAAAAAAGGCCGAAGAGCTGCTCGGAAAGGACCTCGCGGATCCTGAATACCTGCTCGCCCTGTCTGTAGCCCTCAAACTGCGACGCATCCTGGCAAGCCGCTAGTCAGCAGATGACGCCCAACGTTGGATCTCGAAGCCCAACATCGGATTTCAGTGTGCGGCGTGCACAATACGGTCGCCTGTTATTCGTGCACCCGTCACGCAGGGAAAACATGCAGAAACAAGGAATAACCTTGCAACGGGAAAGAAGGAGGGATAGGCACCATGTCATCCAGGCAGAGAGTCAGTCTACTCCTGTGTCTTGCTTTCCTCATGACGTCAGCAACCATGGCTGTTCACGCGCAGTCGAAGGTGGTAAGAATCGGCGTGTTCGCTCCTCTCTCCGGGTCCATGGCCGTCGCCGGACAGCACCAGAACGACGGCATCCGCTTCGCAGGAGACGAGATCAACGCCGCGGGCGGCATCCTGGGGTACAAGCTCGAGTTCGTGTTCGAGGACGATGAGGGCATCCCTGCAAACACGGTCAACATCATGAACAAGCTGTTGTACCGCGACAAGGTAGTGGCCACCATGGGAAGCAACAACAGCCCAAGCGTCCTCGCGGTGCTCGACGTGATCAAGCGTGCTCAGACGCCGCACATAGTGCCCAGCGGAGTGGCGTACGCCATTACCCACTCCGGCAATCCGTGGGTGTTCAGGGTCACGGCTACCGACGAGGTGTTCACGAAAAAGCTGGTCGACTACGGAGTCAGCGAACTGGGCTTTTCGAAGTTCGCCATCATCTTTGACACGAACGACTACGGCCAGGGCGGAAGGGACCTTGTGATCAAATGGTTGAAAGGTCACGGTTTGTCCCCCGTGGCGGTCGAAGGATACAACAAGGAGACCAAGGACTTCACTCCGCAGCTCATGAGCATCAAGAACGCAAGCCCCCAGGCTCTCATCATCTGGGGCAACTACACCGAGGGGGCGCAGCTTGTCCGGCAGATCAGATCCATGAACCTTCCGTTCCAGGTCATGGTATCAACGGGTGTCACTATCGGGAACTTCTACGAGCTGGCGGGCAGCGCGGCCGACGGAATCATCGGCATAACGGGCGGCTGGCATCCGGAGCGTTCAGATGCCCGCGCCGTCGATTTCATTGAAAGATTCAAGAAGGCAAAGGGTTACGTGGCCGATATGAATGTGGCATGTGGCTATGATGCGGTCATGCTCCTAGCCAAGGCCATGAAGGAAGCCGGCACGGTCACCGACAGGGCGAAGATCCGTGAAGCTTTGTCCAAGGTGACGCTGGACGGGATCACAGGAAAGATCGCCATCAACGAGAACGGCGATGGCGGGACCGAGGCCATCCTGTTCAGGGTGAAGGACGGCAAGCCCGTTCTGATACAGTCCAAGAAGTGACGAGGCCACACGATGTCACGATGTCGGGGGAGGATGTGTGGAGGGAGGATGAGCGATGGGACATGCGTTGGTTACGGATCCGGCAAGGTGCACGGGGTGTCTGCAGTGCGAGCTGGCGTGCTCTTTGAAGCACGAAGGCGTGTTCGCTCCCTGGCTTGCTCGAGTCGTGGTTCACAGAGAGCCTGAGACGTGCCGTGCCTTTCCCAACGTGTGCCGCCATTGCGACGATCCGCCTTGTGTTCGTGCCTGTCCTGTTGGGGCTCTAAAGCCTTCTCCCGCGACAGGTGCGGTGTACGTCGACGTGGTCGAGTGCATAGGTTGCCGAGAGTGCCTCGAAGCGTGCCCCAATGGATCCATATCTTTCGATCCTGACAAGGGAGTGGCGCTGAAGTGTGACCTCTGCAACGGTGAGCCAGCCTGCGCGAAGGTATGTCCTAGCGAAGCGATCACTATGGAGCGGTGTGGATAATACACCCCGCCGCGGAGTCACCGTCTTGCGAGGCCAGGAAACCCGGCCGGAGGAGGGCCGATGATGAGTAGCGGCTGCGACATTATTGTTCTACGCGTCGATCTCTCACAACGTTGCACTAGTGTAGAAAGGCTTCCGCTTCAGGACGCTGTAAGGTTTCTAGGTGGCCGGGGCCTGGCCTCGCGTATTCTTTTCAGCGAGACGGGTCGAGGATCGGACCCACTCGGAGACGAGGCCGTGCTCGTCTTCGCGCCCGGCCACCTCACCGGCACGTGCGCCCCGACCGCGGGAAGAACGACGGTTGTGGGCAAGAGCCCTGCTACCGGGCTCTTCATGAAGTCGAGCATGGGTGGGCACTGGGGTGCTGGGCTCAAGTTCGCGGGGTACGACATTCTCGTGGTCCGTGGGACGGCTTCTCGTCCGACGTACCTGCTTATTACGGACACCGTGGTTCAGTTCGGGGATGCCTCACACTACTGGGGCCTTGACGTTCGGGAGACGAGCCGGCGGATGGCCAAGGAACTTGCCATGCCCGACGTGGACGTCGCCTGTATCGGCCCTTCCGGTGAAAACAATGTCAAGCTCGCCGGGATTATGTGCACCTACTACCACGCGGCCGCGAGGGGCGGCCTTGGCGCTGCGCTTGGGGCGAAGAACTTGAAGGCCATCGCCGTGCGGGGGCACACTCCCATGAGGCTGGCGGACCCTGCTAGGTTCTGGGACGTATCTGAGCAAGTCCGCAGGCGAATCGTCGCTACCGGCAGGTGCAAGTTTTACGGAAAGTACGGTACAGCCGGGGTAGTGGTTGGGACGAACGAAATGGAGGCATTGCCCGTTCAGAACTTTCGACGCGGCTACATGGAGAACGCCTACTCGATAAGCGGGCAGTGCCTGACCGAAAAGGGCTACCTCGTCCGACGGGAGTCTTGCTTTGCGTGTCCCATTGCGTGCAAGAGGTATTCCGCGGCGCGCGAGAAACATCCGGGGTCGGAGGCAGGAGGACCGGAATACGAGACGGTCGCAGCCTTTGGGGCAGGCTGCCTCCTGGAAGACATGGACGACAACCTCAGAGCCAACGAGCTCTGCAACATCCTCGGCCTCGATTCGATATCCACTGCCTCCGTGATACAATGGGCGTTCGAATCAGCGGAGCGAGGCGTGGTTCCCGAGTACGTGGATGACGGGCGTGGAGGCCGCATCCGTCTGGCCTGGGGCGACGCCGACGCCGTCCTGGCTTTGATAGAGATGATCGCGTACAGGAGAGGATTCGGTGACGTCCTTGCCGATGGGGTTCGCGCCGCTGCTCAAAAGGTAGGGGGAGACTCCTGGAGATGGGCGGTGGAGGCCAAGGGCTTGGAGCAGTCGCGTGTCGAGACGCGCATGGCAAAGGCCTACGCTCTCGCTTTCGCCACGAACCCCAGAGGGCCCGACCACCTGTACGGACAACCGATGGCGGAGTTCGGGTTCTCCCCGGAAGCGCGCGATCTCGTCAGGCGCCTGACCGGCGACGCAAAGTACGCTGACCCTGTGATCACGGATCACAAACCGAAGCTCGTGGCATGGCACGAGGAGTGCTTTGCGATGACCGACAGCCTCGGGCTCTGCTCCAGGGCGACCCTTTCTACTTATGCTATCACGCCGGCCATGATGGCCGAGATGCTCTCCGCAGCAACCGGCCTCGAAGTCACGGAAGACGAGATGCACCAAGCCGCAAGGCGCGTCATCAACCTGGAACGCGCGTTCAACGCTCGTGAAGGAGCCGGCCGGAAGGACGACAGGCTTCCATGGCGCTTGATGCACGAAGAGCTCCCCAACTCCAGGGGCATCAAAGCCGTGAACTCGGAGGAGGAGCTGGGGACGATGTTGGACGAATACTACGACATCCGGGGCTGGGACCGCGATAAGGGCATCCCGAAGGCGTCAACCCTGGTCAGCTTGGGATTGGGGGACGTCGCGTCCGCCCTACGTACCGCCACGGCCGCGAGGGAGCCTTCCCAGGCCGGCAAACCCTAGGTCTGTGAGGAGGAAGGTGCGAATGAACGTCCGGGTGGTCGGGATCTCCGGAAGCCCTCGTCACGCCAACACAGACATCATGGTCAAGGAGGCGCTCGCCGCAGCGGCGGATGTGCCCGGGACGACGACGGAGTTTGTTTCGCTCGCGAACAAGAAGATCACGGGCTGCGTCAACTGTAGGGGGTGCGTCCGTAAAGGATATTGCGTCGTCCAGGATGACTGGCAAGAATGCGCAAGGCCACTCATCGACCCGGTGCCCGACGGCGTCATCATCGGTGCGGCCGTTTACTTCTTCAACATCAACTCTCAGGCGAGGGCCTTCATGGAGAGGTGCACGTCGCTGCTAAAAGGGCTCTTCTTTCCGGAAGCGGTCCAGAAGCCGCCCGATTGGAGCAGGACGGTGGGCGCAGGGCTGGCTGTCGGTTTCGATCGTCACGGAGGACAGGAGCACGCGATCTCCAGCATCATCCATTGGTTTCTCATAAACAACTTCGTCTGCGTAGGGGGCAGCCACGTCGGCTACATAGGGGCGCCCGGATGGCTCATGGGTGCGAACGATCGCGACTCGATCCTACGCGACACCGAGCTCGGCCTGAAGGCGTGCCGGATTGTCGGACGACGCGTCGCCGAGACGGCTGCCCTGCTGAAGGCGGGCCATGAAACCCTCAGTGGCAGTGGCAGGGCGTGGGACTCCAGAAAAGAGTGGAACGTCCCGGGGGAATCGCAGTGAGGATCACGGTCAACGTGTTCGGCTCCATCAAAGGTCCGTTCAGCTCCGAGGTGGACCTCGAAGAGGGGGCGACTGTGGCGGACGTGGTCGCCTGGCTGAGAGGCGCCGACCGGCTGCCTCAGGTTTTCGAGGAGTGCCGCGACGTCCGCGAGACCCGGGCGGCCCGCGAGGCCGCGGAGACCCAAGACGTGCTCGGAGGCCTCTTGGTCGTCGTGAACCACGTAAACGTGAGCGTTCTCGACGGACCGCACACGGCGCTCAAAGAAGGAGACAGGGTGACTGTTCTCACAGCCATGGCAGGGGGGTGAAGGGCGCAGACGCGCCGGGCCACCCTGTCGTCGTGGTGACATGTCATTGGCCGCGCTATCGGGAGTGTTGTTTGGTGTTCCGATTCGGTGTATCCGACTTCCTTCAAGTCGTCCTTTCGGGCGTAGCCATGGGCTCGATCTACGCTCTCATGGCGCTCGGATTCACTATCATATACAACGCCTTGAGGCTCATCAACTTCGCCCAGGGAGACATGTTCATGCTCGGAGCGACCTTCGGGCTGACATTGTTCGTCATGTGGCGCCTGCCGTTCTCCCTCGCTTTCGTGTTGACCGGGCTGGCGGTGGCAGTCGTGGGGATGATAATAGAGAGAACGGTCTTTCGTCCGCTGAGGCGTTACCCCGTCCTCAACCTCATAATAGCGACCATCGGCATTTCCATAACCTTGCGGGCGCTCGCCCTGATAATATGGGGGTCTCAAGCGCTCCTCTTTCCGCCCGTCTTCGGGGACAAGCCGATCTGCGTCGGTGGGCTCGTAGTGATGCCCCACTACTTGTGGATCATAGCCATCGCCGTTGCTATCATCGCGCTGCTCCAAGCCTTCTTCACCCTCACCCTACCGGGGAAGGCCATGAGGGCCACGGCTCAGAACCGCGACGCCGCCTCCCTCATGGGGATCAACGTCTTTCGCATGGATGCGCTTGCGTCCGCGATTAGCGCGGGTCTCGGAGGCCTGGGTGGCGTGCTCATCGCCCCGGTGTTCTTCGTGACCACGGAGATGGGGGCGCTAGCGGGGCTCAAGGGTTTCGCCGCTGCCGTCTTGGGTGGGTTCGGCACGATTCCTGGAGCGATCGTGGGAGGGCTGGTGCTTGGAGTGAGTGAGAGCTTCGCGGCGACGGTCGCATCCACATACAGGGACGCTGTGGCCTTCATTATCCTGATCGCAGTTCTCTTGTGGCGGCCCAGCGGCATCATGGGGCCGAAGACGCGATAGGGGGTTGTTCATGGCAGCACCGAGATTGACCTCCAGCACAACACGGCAAGTGCTCGTCATAGCGGCTGTATGCCTGGTCCCGGTGGTCCTGCGCAACAACTACTACGTCCACCTCGCCAACACCGCCATGATAACCATGATCGTCGCCACCGGCCTGAACCTCCTCACGGGGTACTGCGGCCAGATCTCCATAGGCCATGCGGCGTTCTGGGCAGTGGGAGCGTATACCTCAGCTCTCTTGACGACGAGGCTAGGTTGGTCGTTCTGGGCGGCGCTGCCTGCGTCGGGACTCACGGCCGGCGCGCTCGGGTACGTGATCGGTCGACCCACCCTGCGCCTCAAGGGTGCCTACCTGGCGATCGCCTCCATTGGTGTGGGAGAGATCGTTCAGCTGGTGCTGCTCAACTGGACGAAAGGAACGGGGGGCGCCCTTGGGATCAAGGGAATACCCCTTCCAAGGGTGTTCGGGTTTGAGTTGGTTACAGAAGTCCATATGTTTTATCTCATCCTCGCCGTTTTCGTTCTGGTCTTCTGGATCAATGACGGGATCGTGGGATCGCCCATTGGGCGGGCGTTTCTGGCCATACGTCAGAACGAGGTGGCCGCGCAGTTCATGGGCGTCGACATCGCGCGTCTCAAAGTCCTCGCGTTCGTGACGAGCACGGTGTACGCAGGCGTGGCCGGCAGCCTCTTCGCCCACCTGCAAGGGTACATATCGCCTTACGGATTCGGCTTCAAGGAGTCGGTGGGCGTCTTGTGCATGGTCCTCGCCGGAGGCATGGGCTACAGGTGGGGGCCGGTAATCGGTGTTCTTCTGCTGACGGTCGGGCGCGAGAGCTTCCGATACTTTCAAGACTACCAGCTCGTGGTGTACGGCCTCCTGCTGATCATCGTGATCGTGTTCATGCCCAAAGGAGTGGCTGGGTCGGTTCCGGAGCTTGCCAGCAGGTGGCACCGCCTGGTCGCGCGCCGGAACGCGCGCCGGAACGAGAGCTAGGACGCGCTGGGACGCGCACCGGGGCGACCCCAGCTAGGTCGCTCTTGTCTCCACAAACGCGGGCCGCGTACTTGGCGTCATCCAGGGCCCCGACGGGGGCGACCGGGATTTTGCGACCGGACTTGACCGCGACGTCGCGGTGAGAGCGCAGCGTTGTGCATGTGGGGGAGAACCAGGAATGGCAGTCATCCTTGATGTGCGTAACCTCTCCAAGACGTTTGGGGGACTAGTCGCCATAGACGACCTCTCCCTTCAGGTCGACAAAGGGACCATCCACGCGATAATCGGTCCCAACGGGTCGGGTAAGACGACTTTCTTCAACTTGGTGACCGGGATGTACGCGCCTGACGGCGGGGAGATCCTGTTCGACGGCGAGCCCGTCAACGGACTCTTGCCACACGCGATAGCCAGGAAGGGAATCGGGCGCACTTTTCAGAACCTGCTCCTCTTCGGAGACATGACGGCCGTGGACAACGTCATGGTGGGTCTCCAGTGTCGCAACGGTTATTCTCTCATGGAGGCGATCCTGAGGCGGGGGGCAGGCGCGACCGACAAGATGTACAGCGAAGCAGCCAGACTCCTCGATTTCGTCCGGATGGGCGGCGCGCGCGATCAGCCGTCCAGGTATCTATCATACGGCGATCAGCGTCTGCTGGAGATCGCGCGAGCGCTGGGAACTAGTCCGCGGCTAGTCCTCCTGGACGAGCCTGCGGCGGGCATGAATCCTCAGGAGACAGGTGTCCTGATGAGCACGATTCGTCGCATCCGCGATGAGTTGGGAACGACGGTCATCCTCATAGAACACGACATGAAGTTGGTCATGAACCTTGCGGAGCGCGTGTCCGTTCTGAACTACGGCAGGCTGGTCTCCGAGGGCACCCCGGAACAGGTGAGGAACGACCCCAAAGTGATTGAGGCGTACCTTGGTGTTGCAGAGGAGCAGTGAAATACCGAATGTCGCTGAAACATGTACTAGAAGCCATTGAGTTGCTGGATGGGTGGGTCACTGGAAACGACGTGAGGGAAGCCCTTGAGCGGCACGGGCTTTCCCCCGAGATCGCCACGGTTCAGGGTGAACGAGGCAGGACGGACTTTGTCAACGTGACGGTGGCAGGCAAGGCTGGTAAGAGCGTGGGAGGCTCCGCTCCGACCGTGGGTATCATCGGACGGCTCGGGGGCGTCGGGGCGAGGCCGGCAAGGATCGGCCTCGTGTCGGATGGAGATGGCGCCGTCGCAGCTCTCGCCATCGCGTTCAAGATCGGCGACATGCGACGGCGAGGGGACGTGCTGCCCGGAGACGTGATGATCGCCACTCACGTATGCCCCGATGCTCCGGTCACGCCCCACGAGCCAGTTCCGTTCATGGGATCCCCGGTGGACATGGAGACCCTGAACAGGATGGAAGTCGATCCCCTGATGGACGCGATACTATCGGTCGACACCACGCGCGGGAACCGCACTCTCAATCGACGCGGCATAGCGATCACTCCTGTCGTAAAGGAAGGTTACATACTTCCTATATCTGATGGAATCCTTGATGTCTTTCAGAACGTGACGGGGGAGCTGCCGGTGGTGCTTCCCCTCACGACGTACGACATTACGCCGTATGATAACGGTCTGCCGCACGTGAACAGCATAGTCCAGCCGTCGACGGCCGTGTCTAGCCCGGTGATGGGCGTTGCGATAGTATCTTGCGCGGCCGTCCCTGGTTGCGCCACAGGAGCTACTCAGGCGTTCGACATAGACGCGGCCGTGAGGTTCTGTATCGAGGTTGCCAAGGTCGTCACGGCAGGCGACGGCCATCTGTTCGACCAGGAGGCTTACGAAAGGGCGGTAAGACTCTATGGACGGCTCTCCGTCCTCCAGGCGGCAAACGGGCAGCCAGCCATATCCAGATAAGGAGTAGAGGCCGGATGCTGGAGGTCAAGGGGGTTGAATGCTTCTACGGCAGCATAAACGTCCTCAGGGGCGTCAGCTTCCACGTTGACACGGGGGAGATCGTGGCCCTCATCGGTGCCAACGGCGCTGGCAAGACCACAACCCTGCGCGCCATATCCGGCTTGGTCCGCGTAGCCAAGGGTGACGTGGTGTACGAGGGTCGGAGCATAGCGAACCAGCCCCCTCACGCCATCGTGTCGCAAGGCATCGTTCACGTGCCCGAAGGTCGTCAGGTGTTCCAGGAACTATCCGTGGAGGACAACCTCGTCCTTGGAGCCTACACTGCCAAGCACGCGGCTGACCGGCTCGAGGCGCTCGAACAGGTGTACGAGCGTTTCCCAAGGTTGAGAGAGCGAAGGAGGCAGATGGCCGGGACGCTGTCCGGCGGGGAACAGCAAATGCTTGCGATAGGGCGCGCCCTCATGTCCCGCCCCAAGCTCCTGCTCCTCGACGAACCTTCCATGGGACTCGCCCCCATACTGGTCAGGGAGGTCTTCTCCATCATCGAGGAGATAAGCAGGGGAGGCGCCACTATACTGCTGGTCGAGCAGAACGCGCGAATGGCCTTGAGCCTTGCTGACAGGGCGTACGTCCTCCGGACGGGGACGATAGTGCTCTCCGGCAGCGGACGCGAGGTGGCGGCCAACCCTGAGGTGCGAGAGGCCTACCTCGCGGACTGACTGCGGCTCGCACCCGTCTCGGACGACGGCTGCTCGTCAGAACGAGCTCGTCAGAACGAGTCGTGTTCGGTCCTGGCGATTATCTCGTCCTGCAGGGCCCGGGAAAGGTCGCAGAAGTAGTCGCTGTAGCCTGCGACGCGCACTATCAGGTCGCGGTGACGCTCGGGGTGGTCCTGGGCGTCACGCAGCGTCTGGGCGCTCACCACGTTGAACTGGATGTGATGGCCGCCAAGCCGAAAGTACGTCCGTACCAGGTGCGCGAGGTTGTCGATGCCATCCTCCCCCTCGAGCAGCTTGGGCGTGAACTTCATGTTCAGGAGCGTCCCGCCCGTGAGCACGTGGTCCATCTTCGCCGCTGACTTTATCACTGCGGTCGGGCCTCGCCTGTCCGCCCCCTGGACGGGGGATATGCCCTCGGACACCGGCTGCCACGCCTTTCGCCCGTCGGGGGTTGCTCCCGTGACGGAGCCGAAGTAGATGTGGCAGGTCGTGGGGAGCATGTCGATCCCGTAGCGCCCGCCCTTGGTGTTCGGACGACCATCTACCTCTTCGAAGAATGCGAGAAAGACCTTTCGCATGATGTCGTCGGCAAAGTCGTCATCGTTCCCGTACCGCGGGGTCTGGTTCATCAACATCGCCCGCATTCGCTCGAATCCCTCGAAGTTGCTGCGCAAGGCGCCAAGGAGCTCGTCCATAGTTATGCTGCCTCTGTCGAACACGTGATACTCGATGGCTGAGAGACTGTCGGTTACCGTGCCTATTCCCACGCCCTGGATGTATGTAGTGTTGTACCGAGCCCCTCCGTCGTTGTAGTCCTTTCCGCGAGCGACGCAGTCGTCTATGAGGGTGGACAGGAACGGCGCAGGCATGTACTTGGCGTAGAGCCTCTCTACGGCATTGTTGCCGCGGATCTTCACCTCCACGAAGTAGTGGAGTTGTTCCCGGAAGGCGCGCCAAACTTGATCGAACGATGTAAATTCGGACGCGTCTCCCGTGCGCGGTCCGAGCTGTTTCCCCGTGCGAGCGTCGATCCCGTTGTACAGCGCGAGCTCGAGGATCTTCGGGAGGTTGAGGTAACCCGTCAGGATGTAGCTCTCTTTGCCGAAGGCGCCGGTCTCCACGCACCCGCTCGTTCCGCCGCACCGCGCGTCCTCTACGGACTTACCCTGGCGGAGCATCTCTTGAACGACCATGTCGGCGTTGAAGATGGACGGCTGGCCCCATCCCTTCCTCACTATCCTGAGCGCCCGCTTCAGGAACCTATCGGGATTCTTCGCGCTTAACTGGATATTGGAGCTCGGCTGCAACAGCCTCATCTCGTCGATGACGTCCAGTATGAGATATGTCAGCTCGTTGACCGCGTCCGAGCCCTCGGGCTTGAGACCGCCGTTGTTGATGTTCGCGAAGTCCGTGTACGTGCCGCTTTCGGCCGCCGTCACCCCAACCTTCGGAGGCGCGGGCTGGTTATTGAACTTGATCCAAAAACATTGCAGCAGTTCGCGTGCCTGCTCTTCAGTAAGAGTTCCGTCCTCGAGGCCCTTCTTGTAGAACGGATAGAGGTGCTGGTCGAGCCTCCCGGGGTTGAAAGAATCCCACGTATTGAGCTCGGTGATGACTCCGAGATGAACAAACCAGTACGCTTGCAGCGCCTCCCAGAAGTCGCGGGGCGGGTTCTCAGGGACCCAGTCGCAGATCTCAGCAATACGATCGAGCTCCGCTCGTCGCTGCGGGTCCCGCTCCTTCAAAGCGAGTTCGCGCGCGGCCGCGGCGTGGCGTCTGGCGTATGTGCATATCGCCGCGGCGGCTATATCCATCGCTCGTAGCTCCTCGGCCTTTGATTGGGCCTCCGGGTCATTGAGCCAGTCGAGCGAGGCAAGGCTTTCCGCGATCTCTTCCCGTATCCTCTTGAACCCTTTCCTGTATATCTTGTCGTCCGCCACGGTGTGACCAGGCGCGCGCTGCTCCATGAACTCGGTGAAAATGCCGGCCTCGTACGCGGCCTTCCACTCTCCGGTCATCTCCGCGAAGATGAGGTCCCTCATGGATCTGCCCTTCCAGAACGGGATGATCCTCTCCTCATACACCCTTCTAGTCTCTGGGGACGACGCGAAAGGTATCTTCTCCCGGGCGTGGAGCACCTCGAGATCCTCGAGTGAATGACAGCACAGCTCGGGGTAAGTGGGGGTCGCCTTGGGTTCGGGACCCCTTTCACCCACAATCAGCTCACCGTCGTTGATGCGGATGGCCTTTCGCTCCAAGAGGTGCCGAAACGCGAGCGCGCGTCGGATTGGCGCGGAAACGGTCCGGTCTCTCTCATAGAACTCCGTTACGAGCTCCGCCCTCTCCGTCGAAATGTACGGGGTAGCCTCGAGGCTTTGTTGACGGAGCCTGCATACTCTCTCGGTCATGAGCGTCACCCTCCTATCTTCACCTCAAGCCCGAGCACTCTGAAGAAATCGGCGATGCGGTCCATGCGCCCGGCATCCGGGCCCTCCAACGCTTCGAGGCTGTACGCCCTGCCGAGGCGCTTGTACTTGTCCACTCCAATCTTGTGATACGGGAGCAGGTCGAGGCGCTCCGGGCGCCTGCCCTCTAGTGACGAGATTAACTCCGCGAACCGGCGGAGGCTTTCTTGGTCGTCGTTGACCCCGGGGATCACCGGCACGCGCAGGATCACACTCGCCCCCTTCGCGGTCAGGGCGCGCAGGTTCCCCAAGACATCCTCGTTGGGGAGGCCGACCTTGCGAAGGTGGATCTCGGGGTCTAGGACCTTGATGTCGTACAACCACACTCCCACCAACGGCGCCAGTCTCTCCACGAGTCCCCGGCCGCCGACTCCGCTCGTGTCCACCGCGGTGTGGATGTCTGCCGCACGGCAGGCCACGAGGAGATCCTCGAGGAACTCTGGCTGCGCGAGCGGCTCGCCCCCGCTAAATGTCGCGCCTCCTCCCGATTCGTCGTAGAAGATCCTGTCGCGCTCGAGCTCCCGCATGACTTCGTCCACGCTCACCAGCCGCCCGACCACGGTCCGGGCGTCGAAGCGGCACGCGCGGACGCACATGCCGCACGCCGAGCACTTGCGGCGCGACGTCTCGGGACACCCGCCCACCATCTCTATCGCGCCCACCGGGCACGCCTCGGCGCACGCCCCGCACCCGGCGCACCTACGCTCCCAGAACATGATCTCTGGGCTCGGATCCTGGCTCTCCGGATTGTGGCACCATTCGCATCGCGCGGGGCACCCTTTGAAGAACACTGCGGTGCGTATTCCCGGTCCGTCGTGGACCGAGTATCGTCGGATGTCGAAGACCAGACCTTGTCGCACGCGACCGGGCTCCTTTGCCTCACTACAGGTTTACGCTGAGCGAGGGCGATCTGATGAAAAACACAATTCGACGCGGCTCACCCGAAACCCTATCCAAGAAAAAGTCCAGGGGCAAGCAGGATTCTCGCGCGGGACAGCGAACCCAAGTAATGCATTATTAGTAGCATTAATAGTATTAATGTGATGAGAAGGTGATGAGCGAGCCTTGAGAGCGGACGCAAAGTTGCCACACTACTTGAGGATCAAAGCAGATCTCCAGAATCGCATCCTTTCAGGGGATCTTGCACCGGGAGATCGCCTTCCATCCGAGGCTGAGCTGAGTCGGGAATTCGGAGTCAGCATGTCGACGATCAAGAGGGCGATAGCGGCGTTGGTCTCGGATCATCTTCTCGACCGAACCCCTGGGCGCGGCACCTTCGTTACGAGGCCTCAAAGCGCCGGCACCGAGGTGCCCTTGCGCAGCTTCCACGAAGAGATGAGAGCTCGCGGTCTCACGCCGGGGTCCAAGGTGCTGACGAAGGAGATCATCCAGGCCGACGGAGAGCTCGCATGGCAACTGGACTTGCCGGAAGGCAGCGACGTCTACTTCGTCCGAAGCCTGAAGACGGCCGAATCCGTGCCTGTGGCGCTCGAAGAAGCGTATGTCCCGTGTGCGTCTTGTCCCGGATTGTTCGATCACGATCTCGAGGTCTACCCGATCGAACGGCTTCTCGAGGACCGCTATCGTCTTGCGATCTTGAAAGCCTTGGAGTACGTCCATGCGCGCCCGGCGACGCCGGAAGAAAGCGCTCTTCTCGACGCTCGAGACGAGCAGTTGATCCTCATCGTGGCCGACCGGACGGTCGAGGGTATTGGGCGACAGAGGGTCGAGTACTCCAGAACGCTCTACCGTGCCGACCGGTACATATTGCGGTTTCACCTGCGACGATTTGCGGGAGCTTCTGAGGAAAGAGGCGAGCTTGCTTGACGAACGACCCTTGCGAGTCGATATCCATCGGCGTGGACAGCGGCGGCACTAAGACCGTCGGGTGCGTGATTTCGTCTAGCGGAACGGTGTTGGGTCTCGGTTACGGCGGGCCCACGAATATCCTCTTCGTTCCGGAGCGGGACGCGAGACACGCGGTAAGGGAGGCCGTGTTGGGCGCGCTTGGGCAGAGCGGGGCAGCTGGCGGAGCATTTCCGCCGGTGCGGGTGGTCTACCTTTCCGCGCCAGGCTTCCCGGCTGACAGCGCGGAGCGCGCCTTGAGGCCGATAGTCCCAAGAGCGAGAATCGTGGTCGAATCCGACGCGTACGCGGCCTTCCGCGGGGCTCTGCCGCGGGGCGATGGGGTCGTTGTCTTGTCCGGCACCGGCTCCTTTGCTTGCGGGCACTGGCATGGCCGCTGGATCACGACAGGAGGCTGGGGTCCGCTTGTAGGCGACGAGGGCAGCGGATATTGGATCGGTGTGGAGGCTCTCAAAGCGGTTGTGCGCGCGGTCGATGGCCGCGGACCCTCAACCGGGCTACGAGAGGTCTTCCGGCGGACGTTGCATTACTCGTTCGATCGGGAGCTGCGCCACTTCATCTACGGCAACGAATTGAACAGGCAGCGCATTGCAGGCCTAACGCTGCTGGTAGCGCAGGCCGCCAGGGATGGCGATTCTGTGGCGAGAGACATTCTCGAACGCGCCGGCCGGGAGCTGGCGATTCTGGGGTTCAGCGTGGCGGAACGCCTTGGTGCGGATGATGGGCCTCTGGTGGTCTCCGCCACGGGCGGAGTCATGAGGGCTGGATCTATTGTGCTGGAAACGTTTCGCCGCGAAATCGAGCGACTGGTACCTCAGGCACGGTACGTCCCGGCGCGTTTCCAACCATGGGTGGGTGCGGCTCTCTGCGCTCTTGAGCTCGACGGGATCGGAATCACGGACGCTCACTTGACGAGGCTGGAAGAATCCATCGTCCGCCCGGACGAGCCGCGATCGAAGGGAGGAGAGTATGCTACGGGATAAGTACTTCTCGGCCATGAGGACGGTCTTGAGGAGGATAGAGGAAACACAGGGCAGGGCAATAGACGCGGCCGCTTCTCTGATCGTGGAATCTGTAGTGAGCGGGGGTACGTGGAACCTCTACGACACGGGGCACATGCTGATGACGGAGGCGGTGGGCCGCGCGGGTGGACTCATGATGGTGACCCCGATCCGCGTCGAAGTGAAAGTGGAGCACGAATCCAGGCCTCGCGCCATCCCACCCAACCCGAACCGACTCTTTCTCGACCAGATCCGGGACCTCCCGGAATTCATCCTTACCAGAGCGGAGCTGCAAGCGGGGGATGTGTTGATGATTGGCTCCGTGTCGGGCGTGAACGTGTTGCCGGTCGGGCTGGCCATCAAAGCGCGAGAGATGGGGGTCAAGACCATCGGCATCACCTCCGTGGCCGCGTCCGCCCTAATGACCTCGCAGCATGAGAGCGGACGCCGCCTGTACGAGGTCGTGGATCTGGTTCTGGACCAGTGCGTTCCGTACGGAGACGCGCTGGTGGAGGTGAGCGCCCTCGACGGCCAGCACATCTGCCCCGCGTCGGGAATCGCGGCCGCCTACTTGATGTGGGCGCTCCAAGCGACAGTGATCGAGCTTCTGGTAGAACGGGGCTTGCGCCCGAGCGTGTATCTGAGCAATCACCTTCCTGGGGCGGGTGAATTCAACGCAGCTATGCGGCTACGGTATCGCAGCCAAGGGTTCTAGGTGTCCACGGGTCGTAGGCATCCATTCGGATGGGGGAGACAGAATGGCTTGGTACAACAGGGAAGCGATTGACTTTGAGCTGGACCCAGGTTCCGGAGCCATCGCGCGCTTCGCGGTAAACGAGCGGCCGCTGTTAGCAAAGCCGGCTGTCGAGGGTGAGACGCCGCTACTCGAAGTCGTGCTCGTGATGGGCGAGCGAAAGATTCGAGTCCGGCCGCACACGGTTCACGTAAGACCACATCATGGGTCTATGAACGGGGCGTGTGGCATGCGCGCGGCTGAAGTGGAGTTTGTGCAGTGTGCCGAGGTTCAAGAGCTTCCAGGTGCTCGCCAAGATGTTCCCGAGGTTGACCTCGAGGAGGCGGCCGAGCGAAGCGCGCAGCTCTACCAGGTGACCGGACGCTGCCTCTTGGACATCGAAGACGATGGGACCTTCATATGGCGTTTATCACTCGAGAACAAGACCGGTCTCCCGGTGCATGAGATCCTCTTCCCTTGCCTCGGCCCCGTGCGACTGCCCGGGACGGCGGACCTGCTCTATCCCCACCACGCAGGCGAGAAGATCCGTGACGTTCCCGCGAGCCTCGCGAGCGAGCGATACTTGAGGTTCTGGCGGGCACAGAGTGTCCCGACTCCGTGCGGGTACGCCCGGGAGATCAATTACTGCGGCCTTGCCTCCATGACATGGATGGACCTCACCGACGGTGTGATAGGGCTGTATGCAGCTTCGTATGACCCTTCCTTTCCCGTCACCGGGCTCCGCGTGGAGACGGGAGGGCCGGAGGACCCATGGGTTACCCTGGGTTTTCGGAAGTACGTGGATGTCGAGCCCGGGGGTCTACACGAGACGGGCCCTGTGGTCTGGCGGGTTCACTCTGGCGACTGGCATGAGGCCGCGAGAGAGTACCGACGCTGGTTCGACGGGCTGGTTGAACAGCGGGAACAGCCGGAGGACCTCCGGAGGGAGGTTGTGATCACGACCCATTACCAGTTCCGGCGGTACGAAGGGATAGCGCACCGCTTCGAGGACATCCCGCGCCTCTTCGACCGAGACAAGAGCGAGTTTCAGAGCCGCCACTTCTTCATTGCGAGCTGGAATCACCTTGGGTTTGATAGTCACTATCCCGACTACAATCCCGATCTCGAGCTCGGCACGCCGTTGAAGCTATACGAAGGGGTCAGGTACGTTCGGGATTCAGGCGGGTTCGCCACATTCTACATCAACAGCCGGATAATGGATCGCCACTCTGAGTACTTGCCTTCGCTGGGACAACGCTGGCTCCTGCGAAACGAAAGAGGAGAGCCGATCTCCGAGACATACGGCCCCGCGGAGGCCGTGGTATTGTGCCCGTCGTGCTCCGAGTGGCGCTCGTACTTGGAGGAGTTCGCGGTCTGGATGTGTCAGGCTTACGGGGCTAGGGGCATCTACTTCGACCAGCTGGGTTCCGCTATGCCTTTGCCGTGTTACGCGTCTCACGCCCACAGTCCCGTGCGAGGCTCCTGGGGATTCAACGCGGCCTATGTCGACCTGATCGAACGGACGACTGGAAGGTTGCGGGCGCTTCGCCCCGACGCGTTCCTGATGATCGAGAACTGCGGCGACATCTACAGCAGTCGCGTGTTCGCCAACGTTGCTTGGAACGGCGAACGATACGACGAGTTCTTCAATCTGTACAAGTTCACGTTCCCAGAGCACATTCTCATCAACATGGTCAATCCGCGGAACGTGAAAGACCCCGCCCTGCAAGAGGAGATGTTCTACCGAGATCTGGACCGCGCCTTCGTTCTGGGCAGCGTCTTCTGGATCGAACCGGACCACTTCGATGACAGGGTTACCGATGACGAGCTTCGCTCGCGCATGGTTGGCTCCCTGAAGCGAGCGATCCGCGTGAGAGAAGCCACGGCGCCCTATCTGGCACACGCGGTGTTCATGGACGATCTGGAGCTGGAGGTGCCGGCGGGCCTCAAGGCGACTCGCTGGGAGAGTGCGGGGAAGAACGCCGGCGGTCTCCTCCTGGTGGTGAACCGTGAGAGACTATCTGACCTCGTCATCACTCTCTCGCGAGACGCCTGGACATCGGGTGGCGATTCGGGCTACGGCCGGCCTGGGGGCGGGGGTCGGCTCGAGGTAGCCGAACCGGTGACACCGCCGTTTGGCACCCGGCCCGAGACGCGGCGCGCGGACGCGGAGGGAACGGACGCGGCGGGATCAGAGGTGTGGCGACTCGACTCGGAGACTTGCGAATGGCGGCGGGATTCTGCGCGCGTGGTCGGCGACGCGCGCCTCTTCTCGATTCCGTCAGCGGAGTATTCGGTGTTCCGTTGGGGATTCGACGGAAAGGAGGAAGCCTGACCGTGCGTGGAGGGCAACAGAGGCGGCGTCTCTTGCGACAGCGCGAGCAGTTCGAGGCGTGGCTCTTTCTTGCCCCGAACCTAGCGGGGTTCTTCGTCTTCACAGTGTTCGCCGTGGTGTTTTCCCTGTGGATCAGCCTTCACGAATGGGATCTCTTCAACCCTCCAACGTTCGTAGGCGTTGCCAACTTCGCGAAGCTGCTCACTAGGGACGCGAACCTGAGGCGCGCTCTATGGAACACAGTCTGCTTCGCATTGGGCATCGTGCCGTTGGGCACTGCGGTGGCTCTCGCACTGGCCCTCCTGGTCAATAGGGCTGTAAAGGGAGTCACGTTGTTCCGCACCGCGCTTTACATCCCCTCAGTGAGCTCGACCATTGCCATCGGCATAGTCTGGGTCTGGCTTCTCGATCCCCAGTTCGGGCTCGTCAACTGGTTTCTCAGGACCATCGGCGTGGCCCACCCTCCGGACTGGCTCAGCTCCACGTTGTGGGCCAAGCCAGCGTTGATTCTGATGGACGTTTGGAAGTCGGCAGGCTACTATATGGTGATCTTCCTCGCCGGTCTTCAAGGCATCCCGGAACAGCTTTACGAGGCCGCGCTGATCGATGGCGCCACCCCATGGAGGAAGTTCTGGAGCATCACGCTCCCCCTTCTATCTCCCACGATCTTTTTCGTCGTGGTCATGCGCATCATAGGCGTGTTCAACATGTTCGAGCTGCCGTACATAATGACGTTGGGCGGGCCTGCCGGGTCGACGGAGACAATGGTGTTCTACATCTACAAGAATGCGTTCGAGTGGTTCCAAATGGGGTACGCCGCCGCAATAGCCTGGCTGCTCTTCCTCATCATATTCGCTGTCACCTACGTGCAGTTTCGCTATCAAAGAAGGTGGGTAACGTATGACTAGGGAGATCCGTACTGCCGGAGTCGTTGTGACGTCCGCCGCCCGTAGAGCCGCCAAGGAGCGCCTGGGGAACGCGGCAGTCTTCGTTCTATTGAGCATAATATCCGTTGCCACTGTCTTGCCGTTCCTGTGGACGATCTCCTCTGCGCTGAAAGGACCTGGACAGGTATTCGACTACCCGCCAAGATGGATTCCCAGCCCGGCGCACTGGGAGAACTTCGCCACGGCCTGGAACCGCGTGCCCTTCGGCCGCTTCCTCCTGAACTCGACGTTTGTAGCGTGTTCCGTTGTGTTCTTGCGTCTCTTGACTTCGTCGCTCGCTGCCTACGCCTTTGCCCGAATGCGCTTTCCGGGACGCGACGCTATGTTCCTCCTCTATCTCGGCACGCTGATGATTCCGGGGCAGGTGACCATCATCCCTAGGTTCATCCTAGTGCGTTACCTTCACTGGCTTGATACGTATACCGCTATGATCTTGCCTGGGGCTTTCTCCGCTTTCGGGACTTTCTTGCTGCGCCAGTTCTTCCTTACGCTTCCGTACGAACTCGAGGACGCTGCGAGAATCGACGGGTGCAGCCGCCTCGGGGTGTATTGGCACATCATACTGCCCTTATCCCGACCTGCCCTCGTGGCGCTCGGGATATTCACGTTCGAGGGTGAATGGAACGCGTTCCTGTGGCCGTTGATCGTGGCGAACAACCCAATGAAGATGCCAGTCCAGGTGGGTCTTGCGTTCTTTCGGGGGATGTACTCGACCGAATGGGAGATCATGCTGGCGGGCACTCTCATCGCTCTCGTCCCCACGCTCGTCGTGTTTGCTGCGGGTCAGAGGTACTTCACGAAAGGAATCGCTCTTTCCGGGTTGGGAGGCCGCTAGGCGGCGGGCTGCCTTGCACCACTCGCCGGGCTCGAGCGGGTCGAAACGTGCGGAACGCCCGGAGGAGCGTTCGCGGGCGGCGGCCGGGCGGGCAGCGTGGGATGGAGGCGCTGGTACAGACGCGAGGCAGAGGCAGCCGTGCGCGGGGCAGACGCTGAGCTGGCGCGGAGGAGTGCCTGGCTAATGCGCGGTCGAAGCTAAAGCCGACACCGGTCCGAAAGAGGGATGGGGTGAAAGGAGGGGGGAATGAGGGCAATCCTCCGTGTTCGTTACGCTGGGTTCGTCGTCAGATCTGTCGTAGGGAGCCAGCGGGTCTATGTGGACCTCGGGAGCAACGTGCGGTCGAGTCTGCGGTCTACCAAAAGGAGGGCACGAGATATGCGAGTAAGAAGGTTCTTCGTAGGGATCCTGGCGCTCGCCCTATCGCTCGGCGTCGCCGTAGCGCCGTGCGCCGCGGCCAAGACGAAAGTGCGGGTCTCGACATGGTGGAGCTTTGAGACAGGGAGTCCCCTCGACGCGTTGAAGGCTGCCTTTGAGGCGGCGAATCCCGACATCGAGATCGAGTACCTACAGATTCCTTCCTCAGAGTACTATACGAAAGTCTTGACGATGATCGCAGGCGGCACTCCGCCCGACGTCGCCATGCTGGGCATGGATAAGCTCGGCTCATGGGTCCCCCGCGGTGCGCTTCAGGAACTCACTTCATACATCAAGGAGGCCGGGTACGACCTGAATCAGCTCTTTCCCGCGGTACGTAGGGCCATTGAGTTCCGCGGCGGCATCTATGCCCTTCCGAGGGACGTGACCACGAGCGTCGTTGCGTACAACAAGACCCTCTTTGACCAGGCCGGCGTGGCCTATCCGAAGGCGGGTTGGACGCGCCAAGACTTCCTGAACACGGCCAAGGCCTTGACGAAAGTGGAAGGCGGTCGCACAACGGTGTTCGGCTACGCCTTCGATACTTTCCCCGACGGATTCGTGGACTGGCTCTTCACGAACGGAGCGAGCTTCATCGACGCCCAGGCCAACCGCGACGCGCTGCACGAGCCGAAGGCGGCGGAGGTCCTGAAGTTCCTGCAGGGCATGATCAAAGAGGGCATCGCTCCCTCGCCGAGCCAGGCGGAGGCCTTCAAGTACGCCTCCAGCGCGTTCACGATTCAGAAGACTGCTATGTACGTCGCCACGGTAGGATGGGCGAACACTTTCGCCAAGGACGCCAAGCTCAACTGGGACGTGGCGCCCATGCCAGTCTGGGCTGAAGGAATGGAGCCTGCTTGCAGACTCTGGGTCAATTTCTGGACGCTCCCGAAAGGATCCGTTCATCCGAAGGAAGCTTTCAAGGTGATGGCGTTCTTCGCGGGACCAGTTGGCCAGAAGATCGTGGGCGAAACCCGCATGGGCATCCCCGCCATTCGCGATATCGCGTACGGCCCGGCCTTCCTGGGGCTCCCGGGAGCGCCTGAACACCGCCAGGTCTTCCTGGATGTAATGCACAACGCTATCCCGTTCCCGCTCTTCCCGGAGAGCGACCAGTACTTCACCGTCATGAGGCGAGAGCTCGACCAGGTGTGGGCGGGTCAGAGATCGGTGGAAGACGCTGTTGCGGCAATCGATCGGGAGACTCGTTCGCTGTTCGGCAAGTAGCCGGAACCGATGTCAGGGCCGCGGTGGCCCCGTGGCCGATCGTCTGGGACGGGCCAGGCTCGTTCTTGGCGGGTGTGAGTGTGGCAGAGGGCAGGGGAGCGCCGCGCCGAATCGCGGTTCTCTCCTGCCCGGCCGTACCCGAAGACGAGGTCACCTTCGAGTCGCGGCCACATTCAGGTAACACGCAACGACACAGCGGAATGGGGGACAACGCAAGTGTACCAGTGCCGAGCGACAGCATACGACACGCACGCGCTCAGCCAATCCGAGTTACGCATAGGTGTGATCGCGGACATCCACGCTGGGTCGGACCAAGGCTCGCAGCTGGGCAGCCACGCGTTCCGGCTTCTCGAAGAGGTCGTACGCGAAATGGCGAGATTCGAGCCAGACCTCGTCGTGGACCTGGGCGACCGGATCAATAACGTGGGTCGTGTCGAAGACTCCTTGCACCTGCGAGAAGTGGTTGCGAGAATCGGGTCTCTGCGGCAACCGAGGTATGTACCTGGCAACCACGACTTGGTCCACCTCACCCTGAGGGACAACGAAGAGGCTGCGTCGCAATCCCAGGGGCACCGGTCCGAGGTATGGCAAGGATGGCCCGTGCTCTTCCTCAACACCGAGGGCGAGAAACCTGACACGAGAAGTCTTGTGGCGGACATCTCCCACATCTCTCGAGGCTTGCTCATTGTCTTTAGTCACCGACCGCTCGTTCCGGTCCCTCTGGCCCGTAACCCTCTCTTCGACCCCGGTGAACCCCAGAATCCCCCCTGGGGTCCCGCCCTTGTGGACGAGCTGGTCGAATTGGGCTGGGTACCTTTGTGCGTCAACGGTCACCTGCATTGGAACCACGTGCTCATCGCGCGAGCATCCACCCACGTCACCGTAGGTTCTCTAGTTGAGGCGTGGGAGTGCTCGGGACATCCATCGGGGTCATTCGCCCAGCTGGTTGTGGAGCCCGCCGGGGTGTTGACGGGAGTTGGGGTGGAAGTGCACGTGATAGGGAGGCTCGCATGCCACTACAGGTTCGATTTCCAATACGACGTCTAGGCGGACTTGGGGCGAAAGCGTGGCCCCATTGCCCTGTGCGGCCTGTCATTCGAGCGACGCGAGCCCGGCGAAGGCGAGGGGCGGCCACACGGGGAGGCTGATTCCTTGTCAAACTCGTTCCTTCGGCGGTACAATCAGGCTGTGGGAATGCAAGCCGAGATCATGCGAGCATGAACCAAAACCCACGCCGAGCTGGAGAGCGAGGCAGCGCCAGCACCAGCCGGTCCGTCGAGGTCGTTAGCGGATGAAGACGGTGAAGCCCAAGATCTATGTCACTCGAAGAATTCCCCAGCCGGGCCTGGATCTCCTCGCGACAGCGTTCGAGGTCGAGGTCAACTCGCACGATAGGGTCGCGACCCGGGAGGAGCTCATTGCGGGAGTACAGGGCAAGGATGCTCTCCTCTGTCTGCTCACCGACAAGATCGACGCCGCTGTCATGGACGCCGCCGGTCCAGGACTCAGAGTGATCGCCAACTACGCGGTGGGGTTCGACAACGTGGATGTGCCTGCAGCTACACTGCGCGGGATCCCGGTAACGAACACCCCCGGCGTGCTGACCGACACCACGGCCGACCTCGCCTTCGCGTTGCTCATGGCGACCGCGAGGAGAGTGGTCGAGGCGGATAGATTCATGAGGGCAGGCATGTACCGAGGTTGGGGCCCGATGCTCTTCCTGGGCCAGGACATCCACCACAAGACCCTGGGCATAGTTGGGCTCGGAAGGATCGGTCGGGCCATGGCGGAGAGGGCAGCAGGGTTCCACATGAGGATTCTTTACACTAACACGACCGCGACGCGGGCGGAGGCCTCGACGAATGACACCGGACCGTCAAAGGCGATCGAGAAGAAGCTGAACGCCGAGTTCCGGGAGCTGCCAGACCTCCTCAGAGAGTCAGATTTCGTGAGCCTCCACGTTCCGCTCACGGAGTCGACCCATCATCTCATCAGCGACGCTGCATTCGACCTCATGAAGCGAACGGCCATACTCATCAATACGTCCCGAGGCCCTGTCGTGGACGAAAAGGCGCTGGTGCGAGCGCTCAAGATGGGGAAGATCGCCGGCGCTGGCCTCGATGTGTACGAGCGCGAGCCGGAGTGTGAGCCGGAGTTGAGAGAGCTAGACAACGTGGTAATGGTGCCGCACATCGCGAGCGCTTCCGTGGAGACCAGGACCAAGATGGCCACCATGGCTGCGGAAAACGCCGTCGCAGCCATCCGGGGCGAAGTTCCGCCGAACCTCGTGAATCCCGAAGTATGGGACAGGAAGAGGTGACTGGCACCCTCGCCTCACCTCTCCTCACGTCGCCTCACCGTGACGAAGCCGGGCGTTCCCCTGTTGTACCGGAGGGTCCTGCTTCGTCTTTGGGTATGAGGTCATGGCCGACGTGATCTCAGTCTCTGTGAAAGGAGGAGGCCGGAGTGCGTTCCAGGTTCGCGCTGGTATGGAAAATGCTAACAATGATAGTGGTCTTCCTCTGTGTGATTTCTACTGTAGTCATGCCCGAGTATGCGCCGAGGGCGGATGCGGCGGCGGAGAACCCCTCCATCACCGTCGTGCACCCAAACGGCAACGAAGTCTGGGAACTGGGATCGCAACAAACCATCGTATGGACATACACAGGCAACCCGGGCAGCCAGGTCACGATCGAGCTGCGGGACGGCTATAACGAGCCGGGCTATGCCGGGGGCACCGCGCGCGTCGTGGGAAAGCCTTCGATAGGACAAAACGGTATCGGCACGTACACCTTCGTCGTGCCCAAGGATCTGCGACCAGCCTGTACGTATCAGGTCAGAGTGAGCGTCGCCAACACCAACTATGGGGACCTTAGCGACGACGATTTCAAGATATTGCTCCCTGGAGAGCGTCCGCCCATAACCGTCTTGTCGCCCAATGGCCGCGAGATCTGGATTCCGGGTTCCGTGCAGACCATCCGTTGGTCGTACAGGAGCGATCTGGCGTCGAAAGTCAAGGATGTGGACATTTACTGGTTCAAGCCGGCTGTCGGCACGACGACGCAGTCGTACGTGAAGCTGGGCTCCGCCCCTCTGGGACAAAACGGCCTTGGCAGCTACAAGTGGCAGATCTCGCCGACGTCGGGTCCGGGGAAATCCCCTGGGAGCGACTACAAGATCGCGATAGTTGCCCACAATGACCGGTTTGTCAGGGACACGAGCGACGGGTGCTTCACGGTGGGTTCCGCCTCGTCCCCGACGCAAGAACCGAGTGGGCAACCGGCTGAGCAGCGCCTCATAGTGCCTCAGCCATCCGTCGTGAGCGCGACCCATGCGGGGGTGGCCCTGACCTACAATCTCCCCAGGCAGTTCTCGTCGGTTCAAGGAGCGAACAACTGGTATTACCTCTTTGGTAGCTCGGCGAAAGGGCCAAATCGCGCCGCCTGGGACAACCGTGTCCAGCCGTGGGGAACGGTCGACCATTATAGCTGGAACGGGGGATCAGGGAGTTCCGGCCCACGATACCTGGAGATAACGGGACGCGACCCGAAGGACTGGCGTAGACCTGGGACGGGGGGATGGCTGCAACCGGGCGAAGGGGCTGACATCTCCATCGGCTGGAGCGCGCCGCAAAGCGGCAGGGTTTACATTCGGGGCATGTTGAACACCACGTGGATAGACGCGATAGCCGGCGGGTCCAACGACGATGGGGTGTGGTTTTCGATTTGGAAGGGCACGTCTCGCCTAACCCAAGAGGAAAGGGTTTTCCGAGGCAATGACGAGAGGAACCGAGCGCCATCCGTGGTGCAGACCGTCGCGACTACGGTGGCGCCCGGGGACATGATATACTTCTATGTCCGGAGGGGCAACTGGCAGGACTGCGACGGTATGTACTATAGCTTCACGATAACTTACGATCCCAACGCCGACCTAGAGCCGCCGGTGTCTAACTTCATGGTCCAGGGAGACACGATTAGCTTGTTCGCCGAGGATGCTGGAAGCGGCGTGGCCACCATAGAGTACTTCGTTCGCGACTGGGAAGGAAGACAATCCGAGTGGAGGACTTACGAGGGCCCGCTCGTCCTGGACAACGTCGAAAAACTGGTGTTCAGAGCGATGGACAATGTCGGCAACTTGGAGCCTTATCACATAGTCAACGTGGGCGAACTGATGTCCCATGCCTACCAGCCCGGGCCGGGGTATGAAGCGGCGGTGGAGGCTCAACCGCAGCCTATGCCGGAGGGCGAACCCCCCTCCTCGTCCGAGTCGTTCGAGGAGGCCCTCGAGGGAATCTTCAGCGGGTTGTTCTCTGCCCTGTTGGGGGGCCAGTCTCCGACTGCGCAGCCACAGCCACAGCCTCTGCCTCAACAGCAATCGCAGCCGCAATCGCAGCCGCAACCCCAGCTCCAGATCGTGCCCTCGGCCGGCCAGGTGCTCATCGACGATCCATCGTTCGTGACGCTTACGGCCTTTCCCAACGCGTCGGGCGGGGCCTTCGCGGCCTCCTACGACCTGCAGATCAAAGCCAACAATCCAAGCTACCCGGTGGAGGTCTCATACCTTCTGCTCAGCGCGAGTGGGACGCCCGACCGTCCATCGTCCGGCATCGATGTCCATCCCGCGGGAGAGTACGAGTCAGTCTGGGATCCCAACAAGCAGCAGTTCTACCAGACAGAGGTCGGTGGCTGGGCGCAACCGAAGTACAGGGTGAACCCTCAGGTCCTCTCACTGCCGGCGGGCAGGGGGGCAGTCTTGATGTTGGCCCGGTACCAGAAGATCTACGTCATCTTCCTGAACGAGTCGGATGGCCACCTCGTCTACGAGGTGTTCAGGGGCGGGGCGTTCAACGGCCTCGACGTCCCCGGGCTTGGGCAGGTGACTCGGTCGGGCGACAAGCTTAGGATCCATTCGCTGGGAGAGCCCGTGGAGGTGGGCATCTGGGGCACAGGGCAGTACCTCCACGATGAAGTGATGGGATTCGCACAGCAGGGCTATGTTGCCAACGACAAGCTGTACGACATTCCCAAGTACGGAATGTTCATGCTGGCGATCGCCAGATATGACAAAATCGGGCTCATCATCGGGAACTTCAACGACGGACAGCTAGGTGCGCTGTCATTCACCGGCTCGAGGCGCCTCGAGACCGAGACCGTCCCGGGCCTCTGCGAGATACGAGATGGCGGCATAGTGGCGGGACCGGACACCACTGGTCCCATACCACTGGTTCACGTGACCGCTACCTCTGGAAGGCCCGTTGACTTCCTCCACTTCGCCTTCGACAACACCTCTTGGCGGTGGCAGGTAGGTGGCTGGTCTCGTCCGGAGTACGTCAGGAATCCGCAGGTCCTCCAGCTGAGGCACTATACACCCGGCTTCTTCATGGTGAGCGGCCAGGGCAGGGTGGGGGTGTTCTTCTACAACGAGAACGACATGGAGACGGGCGTCCTGCCCCTCACGCAGGTGCGGTGAGCAAAGGAAGTATGCCGAGCCCAGAGCGTGCTCGCGTGTGTCAGAGTGTGACCGTGTGCGTCAGAGCGTGTCCGATTGCGTCTGAATGTGTCCGAGACGAACTGAGGCGCCCCGGTCCGCCGGGGCGCCAGCGCGTCGTTTCGGAGCGGTGGGCCGACTTCTCTCCGCAGCTGCGAGGCAGCGATGCCGGAACCAAGACGGCTGCATTCGGCCACACGTCGCCTGCCCGCAGGCCGCCCCACGCGGCCCCACTCGGATGAGAGGGAAAGAGCGTACTTGGGTTGAAGTAAGTGATGTTCGGAGTGCTCGCATCGCTCGGGGCGATCTGCATGGAGGGAAGGCTCACGATGGACGGGGTTTGGGTAGTGAAGGAAGAGGTCGCCGAGGGCATCGCTCAGGGGATACCCGTGGTCGCCTTCGAGTCCACGGTGCTCACACATGGCCTGCCATACCCGCAGAGCAGGGATCTCGCCCTCGACGTAGAGAGGATCGTCAGTCTTCAGGGTTGCGTGCCCGCGACCATCGGCATAATCGAGGGCGTGATCCACGTTGGGATGACCGAGGATGAGATCGACCGCCTCGCCGGCGACAAGACGACGTGCAAGGCTTCCGCGTTCGATATTGCGATGGTGATCGCGTCGCGCCGTTCCGCAGGTACCACCGTGTCCGGAACCCTCGCGATAGCGGAGCGAGCCGGCATCAGCGTGTTCGCCACGGGCGGAATCGGCGGCGTCCACAGGGGTTTCGCGGAGCTGCACGACGTGTCACACGATATCTCGAGCCTCGCTCGGTCGCGGGTCGTTGCGGTGAGCGCAGGCGCCAAGGCCATCCTGGACTTGCCCAAGACCCTTGAGTGCCTCGAGACCGCAGGGGTCTGCGTGGTCGGGTACCGGACCCGAACTTTCCCTGCGTTCTATTATCGCGATTCGGGCTTGGCGTTGAACCACTCGGCGGAGACAGCAAATGAGGTTGCACGCGCTTTCATCCTGAGGCGCGAACTTGGGTTGCCAGGCGGGCTGCTGGTCGCGGTGCCGGTGCCCGAGGAATACGAGCTACCTCGGGAGCTCGTCGACAGCGCCATAGACCGGGCGCTCGCCGAGGCCGACGCGCGAGGGATCCGCGGCAAAGAGCTTACGCCGTTCCTGCTAGCCCGCCTCGCGGAGATCACTGACGGCCGCTCTGTCGAGACGAACCTGGCTTTGCTGAAGAACAACGCCCGGGTTGGCGCGGAGATCGCGGTGGCGATAGCCGCCGATCCCTGGACGTGACGTGAATCTCGTCCGAAGAGGCGCTGAGCCCAGTGTTCGGTCTCCAGGTGTTCGGTTTCTAGGAGAGTTCGTAGATGATTCTCTTTATAGCTTCTACAGCCAGCCTTGGGCTAGTCAGTATCGGGGCCTCGACGCGGCCGCCAAGAGTTGGGGCAAGTCGCGCCATAGACACCTGGGCAAGCACGACAACGTCTACCTCTCTGGAGATCTCCTCGACGTGTCCTGTCAGGAGCCTGTCGTGCTCCTCCGGATCCCCTCGGAGGAGTGCGTCAAAGGCGTTCGAACACAGGGCATGCCTGACTGATACAGTCATGCCTTTCTCCGCCGCCTTTCTCTTGATTAGACGCGCAGTAGGATCCAGGGTTGTTTTGACCGTTGCCACGACGCCGATGATTCTTCCAGTTTCAACGGCCTTCTCCGCCATGGCCTCGTCCACCCTGACAATGGGTACGCTCACTAAGCTGCGCGCCACATCCACCACGTCGCCCACTGAAGAGCAGGCATTGAGGATCACGTCCGCACCCATGTCTTCGGCGATCATCATGTACTGACAGAGTCTTCTGGTCACCTCCTTTGTTACTCCGTCGGCAGCCATCACGTCTTTCAGAAGGCCATCCTCAACGATGTTCACAACCCGGATGCCCGGCAGTAATTCGGCGATCAAGCGACCTAGAGGCTCGACCGACACCGGTCCGGTGTGGATCACCGACAGTGTCTTGGCTATTCCTCTGTGCTCTCTACCTACGCGTTGCTGGATCGGGTCCTTGCGAGCGCCGTGTCTCATTTCCATCTCACCTCCTTGACGGGCGCTTAGGGCAACAATATGACCTTTCCGGCATCCTCGGTCTTGATCAGGACCTCAAAAGCCTTATCATAATCGGACAAGCTAAAGCGGTGGGTTATGACCGGCCTTGGATCAACTAAGCCGCTTTCCAGGAAGGCGGTTACTCTGTACCAGGTATCAAACATTCCCCGACCGGTGGAGCCGAAGACTCTCGCTTCCTTGTAGATGATCTCCTGAGTCAGGTCGAGGGTAACCGGTTGAGCTGGAAGGCCGATCAAGGAGACTGCCCCTCCGTTGCGAAGTGCCGCGAAACCCTGCTTGACCGCGGCGGGGCTCCCGGACAGCTCGATGAAGCAATCAACCCCTGCGCCTTTGGTTTGAGCAAGTATGGCTGCGGGCACATCCTGTTTGTTGGGGTTGAACGTCATGGTGGCCCCCATCTGTGTTGCGAGTCTCAAGCGGGTATCAATGACGTCCACAGCGAATACGTGGGAGGCGCCTGCCGCTCGCGCTATGCCCACGGCGAACAGCCCTATGGGTCCGCATCCGAAGACCGCGACGGAGCAACCGGCCAGATTGTGCATCAAGACTCCGTGCGCCGCCACGCCAAATGGCTCGTAAATCGCGCCGACCTCCGGATCGGTTTGTGGAGGCAGCTTCCATGCGCAAATCTCGGGAATGACGGCGTAGTCTGTGAAAGCTCCGTCTGTGTGGACCCCCAGGATGGCCATGTGCCTGCAGATGTGCTGGGCGCCCGTCCGACATTGGAAGCATGCGCCACACGGTATGTGCGTTTCCGCAGCAACCAGATCGCCGGGGCTGAGCTGAGTAACGTCCTCTCCGGTTTCTACTACCTCTCCACAGAACTCATGGCCGAATATCATAGGTGGTCTCACTCGCGCGCGAGCCCAGTCGTTCCAGGCATATATGTGGATGTCGGTGCCGCAGATGGCTGCGGCTTTGACCTTGACCAATACGTCCTTGGGACCGAGTTCGGGAACGTCCACTTCTTTCAGAGCAGCGCCCGGCACGGGTCGTTCCTTCACCAGAGCTATTCTCTTCAAGGCTTGTCACCCTCTCCCTTGTCATCCGCATACCCTTCACGAAGTCCAGCCATCAGCAGGTGGAGTCGGTCGGATCAGCGGATCATGTTGCCCGGTTGCACGCGGTCGCAATCAAGCAATCTTCCGTGCGGTATCAGTGCAATTCTGGTGCCAATGTCCTCACGCGTCGCGTCGTCACAGACAGGCGCGAAACCGGCTGGAAGAAGCGGTTGAGGGCCTCAAAGGCATCCACGTTGGGGGACAGGCAGCACGAACCGGCGGTACACGTTATAATGAAGCTACAGGCACATCTTGTCCCCCGCGTCCGCGGGCACTACGATTCCGCGGCAGCCCCGGACGAGAGCTGCGCGGAAAGGAGGCTCCGTCGATGAGCGTCAAGATCGGACTCGTCGCTCCGTATCCCGATCTTGCCAACCTTGCGCTCGAGGTTTGTCGAGAACTCGGCGAACATGTGGACGTGCGCCAGGGTGACCTGAGTGAAGGCGTCCGAATCGCTCGCGAAATGCAGCGACAAGGCGTGGAAGTCATCATCAGCAGAGGCGGCACGGCCTTGGCCATAGAACAGGCTGTCGATGTGCCGGTGGTCACGATCCAAGTGAGCGGGTTCGACATAATGCGGGCCATACACGCTGCGCGCGAATTCGGTCAGAGCATCGGCGTCATCGGTTTCAAGAACGTCATCTACGGGACAGACAGTGTGCAGGACATGCTCGGCGTCACCCTGAAACTGATCTATCTCGACAGGGAGGCGGATGCTGAAGCCCGGATCGAGACCGCGGTCAGGGGCGGTCTCCGAGTGATCGTTGGCGATGCCATCTCTACCAGGGTTACGGCGAGGCACGGAGTGAAGGGAGTCCTCATTCGGTCGGGGAAAGAAGCCATCGTCAAGGCGATCGGAGAGGCAAAGCACTTGGCCGGCGTCAGAAGACGCGAAAGGCAGCGGGCGGAAGAGCTGAAGGCGATTCTGGACTTCTCTTATGAAGGGATAGTCGCTGTGGACCAGGATGGAGAGATCAAGTTCTTCAATCCCATTGCCGAGAGGATTCTCCACCTAAATGCAGCGGACGTCATCGGAAAGCAGATAGGCAAGGTGTTGCCAGGAGTCAACCTGGACGCGGTTCGCACGAGCGGTCGCCCGGAGCTCGGAAGGATTCGACGCATTGGAACGACGTTCATCGTGAGCAACGGCGTTCCTATCACGGTAGGGAAGGAAGTTGTCGGGGCGGTTTTTACGTTTCAGGACGCCAGACACATCCAGCAAGTTGAGAAGGAAGTAAGGCGCGAGCTGTACCTCAGGGGACATGTGGCGAAGCATACGTTTGGCGAAATGATAGCCACCGCCACTGCGATGCGCGAGGTAATCGGCCGAGCCAAGATGTTCGCGTCGACCGAGTCCACCGTTCTCATTCTGGGCGAGACGGGCACCGGCAAGGAGCTTCTCGCCCAGAGCATCCACAATGCGAGCGGCCGAAGGACGGGGCCGTTCGTTGCCATCAACTGTGCGGCACTTCCTGAGAGCTTGCTCGAGAGCGAGCTGTTCGGCTACGAGGAAGGCGCCTTCACTGGGTCCCGAAAGGGCGGAAAACCCGGGCTCTTCGAGCTCGCCCACGGAGGCACGATATTCCTCGATGAGATCGGAGACATGTCCCTTCCGATTCAAGCTCGTCTCCTGCGCGTACTCGAGCAGCGGGAGGTCATGCGCCTGGGCGGCGACAGGATGCTTCCGGTGAACGTACGAATCATTGCCGCCACCCACAAAGAACTCGGGAAGGCAGTGTCACAGGGTTCGTTTCGGCCGGACTTGTACTACCGACTCAACGTCCTGAACCTTGTGATCCCGCCCCTTCGCGACCGCAGGGAGGACATTCCTGAGCTTGCCAAGAGCTTTCTTGCGGCTTCATGTGAACGCCTCGGACTTGCGCGGAAGACGCTATCTCGTGAAGCCATGGACGTGCTCGTCGCACACTCGTGGCCGGGAAACGTGCGCGAGCTGAGAAACGCATGCGAACGGCTTGCCGTAGGGGTCGAGGGAAAGGAGGTTTGTAAGGAGGACGTGTTGAAGCTGCTCGAGCTTACCGACGGCGGACCCGATGTGGCGTCACGATCGATGAACATAGCGGTGAAGTTGGATGGTGGCGGATTGCGGATGATGGAAGAGGAGATCATGCGCCAGGTGCTTGAAAAGGTGGGTGGTGACAGGACCGAAGCGTGTCGTCTCCTGGGCATCAATCGATCCACGCTCTGGAGGAGGGTCATCAGCCGGCGACAACCTTGAACAGCCCGAGCGTGGCAGGAGAGCGTGACAGGAGGCCGCCCTTCATTGTCTTGTGTCGTGTTGCGGCGCGTGGTGCAATATGCAACACTTAGAGTCAAGCAAGCATCGAACGTTTCGGTGATGCCTGCGATCGATGGTTGCATCATGCAACTTAACGGATGAGCAATCGGTCTGTGTCTCCGACCGTCGGAAACGCTTCTCGTTCGTCTCGCTCAGCCGGCATTCAGCTCTCGTGCCTTGCCCAAAGCCATCTCGTTGTCATCAGTGCCATCAGAATTGCAGACGCCGGTCGTGGCTCGTCACTGCTCGAACAGTGGCACGAGGGTTGCACATAGTGTCTCGCGGCAACAGCGATTGCGGTTGCAACAGAGATCACGGTTACCGTCCCGAGTAAAGCGAGGCGTCCACAAAGGACGCGTCGGCTGGCATGTTGGCGAGAGGTGGGTGGCAGGTCGGGGACTGGAGCGCGGTCTCCGTCAGATACCGGCGGTCATCGCGCGGCCGGCTTCTCCCGCCCGAATGTCGAACATGGAGCAGAGGCGACTTGGCATCATTGCAGACGATCTCACCGGTGCTAATGACACGGGGGTCCAGTTCTCGAAGCGCGGCCTCGTCACGACGGTGTTGCTGGATACTGAGGCGTCTCGAGACGTGATGGGCGACGCGGATGTCGTGGTGATCAACACCGACAGCAGGTGGATCGATCCGAACGCGGCATACAGGCGGGTCAAAGAAGCGGCAGAAGTCTTGAGAAGCGCTGGCATCGCGAAAGTATACAAGAAGTTGGACTCGGCTCTCAGGGGGAACGTGGGGGCAGAGCTCGATGCCGTTATGGACGTTCTTCAGGCGAAGGTCGCGTTCGTGGTTCCGGCCTTTCCGGACGCCGGCCGCGTGACAGTGGGAGGCAAGCAACTCCTCAAAGACACGCCGTTGGACAGGAGCGAGATGGCGTGCGATCCTCTCTCTCCGATTACCGAGTCCCACGTGCCGACCCTTGTAAGCCGGCAATCCAGACGCAGGGTCGGGCACGTGCCTCTCGAGGAGGTTGCGTCCGGCCAGGATGGTCTTCGGGCATCGTTTGCGACGAGGATATCCTCAGGGGATGAGATCGTTGTAATAGATGCCGTGGAGCGCGAACATCTTCGAGTGATAGCCCGGGCTCTGGCGTCCCTTGACTTGCCACTGGTCACAGCGGGTTCCGCAGGGCTTGCCGCGGAGCTTCCCGAGGTGCTCGGAATGACGTCGAAGGACCGGATGGGCTCCAAGGCGTCGCGCGGAAGCGGCGTGCTGGTAGTCTGTGGCTCTGCGAGTCCCACGGCAGAAAGACAGCTGACCTATGCGACGACGGCTATCGGGGCGCTATCCATCGCGCTTGATACGTCAGGCATCCTGTCAGGCCTCGATTCCGACGAAGACCGGGTTAGGGAGATAGTGTACAGAGCTTCGGCAGGTCTCGCTTGCGGCCAGGACGTACTCATACGAGTGAACTCGGATAGGTGCCGGTCGCGCTCTTCTCCGTTGCGGAACCGGGACGGTAGGTGTCGCCTCGACGCCGATTCGGGATCAACGCCGACCGGTCTTGAGAACCCATCCGGGCTCGGCGAGGACCGATGTCCGAGGCGGGACGATGCCGCGAGGCGCGTAGAGGATAGCCGGAAGATCACGAGCCATCTGGCGCTTCTCGTCAAGAGAATCCTCGGCCGGTGCGCTGTGGCGGGGCTCGTTTTGACAGGTGGAGACACAGCGCTCGCCGTTTGCAGGGCCCTGGGAGCTTCGGCAGTCGCTCTCGTAGACGAGGTGGTACCTGGCGTGCCGTCAAGTCGTCTCGTTGACGGACCGCATACTGGCCTTGTCATCGTGACCAAAGCCGGGAGCTTCGGCGAGACAGACGTGATCGTGAAGGTCATCAACTACTTGCGCGACGCAGCCTTCCAGAGGCGTTGAGCCTGGGCAACAACTGGCCTCAAACGTCCTTGGGCTGCCTCTGGCTGAAGAGAGAAGAGACTGAGGGAAAACCCTTAAGATGGGGGGAAGGCCTGATGCTGACTGGCGACGGCTCCGGGGGACTGGATACGAAGCTCCCCATGATCGCCATCACGATGGGGGATCCCGCCGGTATCGGCGCCGAGATTGCCGTCAAGGCGCTGGAATGTCCTGAGCTGCACGCCACATCTCGGCCCATCATCGTGGGAGATGCGAGAGTGGTGGGCGATGCCATACGATTCACTGGCTCAAAGTTGGAGATGCGGCGGATCTCCGATATTCGGGAGGCGAAGTTCGGTCAGAGCTCTGCCAACGTGCTTGACTTGGCAAACGTGGACATGAGGTCGCACGCCTACGGCAGGGTAAGCTCAGATGCCGGCCGGGCCGCGTTTGAGTATATCCGATGTGCCATAGAGCTTGCCATGGCCGGGACGGTGGACGCGGTGGTCACCGGACCCATTCACAAGGAAGCCCTCAATCTGGCCGGGTACCATTACTCCGGGCACACTGAGATATTCGCAGACCTCACAGGTGCCAAGGATTACGCCATGATGTTAGTCGATCGGGGTATGAGAGTCGTGCACGTGACGACCCACGTTTCACTCCGAAAGGCTTGCGACCTTGTGAAAAAGGAACGCGTGCTCGTTGTCATCAAACTTGCTGACAAGGCAGCCAGGGCTTTGGGCATGGCGTCGCCCCGAATCGGGGTCGCCGGGCTGAACCCCCACGCCGGCGAGGGTGGCTTGTTCGGAACTGAAGAGATCGAGGAAATCGGCCCGGCGGTGCAGGAGGCGCGGGCGCTGCAAATCAACGTTGAGGGACCGATCCCCCCGGATACCCTCTTTGCGAAGGCTCGCGGTGGCCAGTATGACGTTGCCGTAGCGATGTACCACGACCAAGGACACATCCCGCTCAAGACGGTGGGTTTCGAGTTGGACGGCGTAACCGGCCGTTGGGCAGCAGTGAGTGGTGTCAACGTGACTCTTGGGCTTCCCATAATACGAACGTCCGTCGACCACGGCACGGCGTTCGGGAAGGCTGGCAAGGGTACGGCAAACCCCGAAAGCATGATCCAGGCGATAAGGCTCGCGGCGCGATTCGCCGCAGGAAGAATCGGCTAGGCAAGGCAGAGACGTGCAGCGTCAGGACAAGCGGCATGACGGGAAGAAGCTGAGGACGAGAATCCGCCCTATGGGACGGGACTTAGACTTATGCGAAGGTGCTTTGCGTGACGCCTGTGGATTGGGGGTGGGACCGGGCGAACAAGCCTGGATACGCTGGGGTAGGGACTGAATTCGGTAGGGTACGAACGGCAAGTATCTCGCAAGTATCTCGTGGGTATGAGAGGAGGGCTCGACAGTGAGAAGAAATGTCACGAAGTTGTTGGGACTTGCGCTGTTGCTAGTCATCGTGTGGACGGTTGGAACCTCCGCATTCGCCCAGGGTCAGTTTCCCACCAAGCCGATACGCATCATCGTGCCGTACGCTGCAGGAGGCGGCACGGACCTGGTCGCGAGGAGGCTCGCCCAAGATCTCGAGAAGATACTCGGAGTTAATGTCGTTGTGGCGAACGTAGTCGGTGGCAGCGGCGCTATCGGCCGGGCTGAGGCGGCAAAAGCTCCTGCGGACGGCTATACTCTGTTCATGGATGACAAGGCGTTTCTCAGCTCCTATCATATGGGTGTCAGTACGGTGAATTGGCGTGACATGGAGCCGGTGTGCCGCCTTGACGGCGCCTCGTTCGTGCTCGTGGTAAGCTCGAAATCTCAGTTCAAGACGATCAACGATCTGATTGACTATGCCAAGAAGAATCCAGGCGTCGTCACGATAGCCGTCTCTGGCATCGGGGGAGTGTCGCATCTGAACGCCGAGGCGATAAAGATCGCGGGCAACGTCAACATAGTCATCGTCCCGTTCGAGGGCGGCGCCATGACGAGGACGGCCGTCGCAGGAGGGCACGTGACTGCCACAGTCGCCCAGATCGCCGAGATATACAGCTTCGTGAAGGCTGGAGACTTCCGGATTCTCGCCGTGTCGGATGACAAGCGCAACCCAGGAATCCCCGATGTGCCCACGTTCCGCGAGTCGGGCGTGAATTTCAGCCTCGATCAGTGGCGGGGAATATACGCGCCCAAGGGCACTCCTACGGCCATCATCGAGAGACTCGAGAAGGCGTTCCAGCAAGCGATGGAGACCGAAGGATTCAAGGGACTCTGCGCTCAGAACTTCACACGGCCCTTGTACCTCGACCATAAGGCCTTCGCCGCTGAACTCGAGAACACGGATGCGATCCTCAAAGACATCGTGACCAAGGCCGGGTTGCTCAAGAAGTAGGTGGCACTTCTGATCCGGGACGGTTGCGTGACGGGCAAGCGTAATGGAGCTGTCAAGTGGCTGTCAAGGGGCGGGGGCACCCCGCCCCCAGCCCGCAAGGGGGAACGAAATCGTGCTCAAGCCTGTTGGCGTTCATAAGTCAGAGATCGACACGCCGGCACTCGTCGTCGACCTTGATGCGATGGAGAGGAACATTCGTCGCATGGGGGATTACTTTGCGAACCGCCCGGCCAAGTTGAGGCCTCACGTGAAGACCCACAAGTGTTCCATAATCGCGCACAAGCAGATCGACGCCGGGGCTAGGGGTGTGACGTGTGCGAAACTTGGAGAGGCAGAAGTGATGGTGGCAAGCGGGATAAGGGACATCCTTATCGCCAACCAGATAGTCGGTAAAGAGAAGATCGCAAGGCTTGCCTCACTGGCTCGGCATGCTTCGGTGATCGTGGCTGCGGACAATGCGTCCAACCTGCAAGACCTCTCCGATGCCGCTCTCGCTTTCGGCTCCGAGATCGGGGTTGTGGTTGAGGTGGACGTGGGCATGGGGCGTTGTGGGACGAGAAGCGTTGACGAGACCGTGTCGCTTGCCAGATTGTCCGAATCGCTCAAAGGTATCAGATTCCGGGGTCTCATGGGATACGAGGGGCACTGCGTCTTCATTCAAGATCGCCAGGAGAGGGTCGAGAAGTGTCATCTAGCCAACAGCATGCTCGTCGAGGCCGCGGAAGCCGTGCGCCGTGGCGGGGTCGATGTGGAGATAGTCTCGGGCGGGGGCACGGGCACCTACGACATCACAGGAGACTATCCAGGGATCACTGAGGTGGAAGCGGGTTCGTACGTATTCATGGATGCGCGCTACATCGGGGTCATTGAAGGATTCGAGCCCGCTTTGACTCTGATGGCAACGGTGATCAGTAGACCTACCAAGGACATCGCGATCATTGACGCTGGTCTGAAGGCCGTGACGAATGAGTTCGGGATGCCTGTTGTAAAAGGCGTCCGCGGCGCTGAGGTCGTCAAACTCTCGGAAGAACACGGGAAGATACATCTTTCCGAAGACGCTCGTGACCTCAAGCCTGGGGACAAGGTAGAATTGATTCCCAGCCACGGATGCACGACGATAAACCTGCACGACTTCTACTTCGGGGTTCGTGGTGATCGGCTCGAGACTGTGTGGAGTATAGCAGCGCGCGGAAAGGTACGATAGGCCGTCGACGGCTGCAAGGTAGTCGCCGGCTCTGGGGGGTCAAGTCAATGGAAGCTCTTGCCACTGGTATTCAGGTGGTTTTCCAGCCGGGAACGCTAGTACTGATGGTGGCAGGTGTTGTAGCAGGCATAGTCGTTGGAGCCATCCCGGGACTTACTGCAACCATGGCAATGGCTCTGATGACCCCGTTCACGTTCGCGATGTCCTCGGGCGTGGCTATCTCTGTTCTTCTTGCCATATACGTCGGAGCGATCTCCGGCGGGTTGATATCCGCCATACTCCTGAAAATACCAGGCACACCCTCTTCCATCACCACGACGTTCGACGGTTTTCCCATGGCTCGCCGGGGTCTTGCCGGGCAGGCTTTGGGAACCGCCATCATCTCGTCATTCATCGGCGGTGCCATAAGCTTCGTAGTGCTCATGCTGGTTTCGCCCCAGCTTGCCCGGTTTGCTCTCAAGTTTGGACCTCACGAGTACTTCGCCGTGGGGATACTCGGGCTCAGCACAATAGTGAGCATAGGCGGCAACTCCCCGATCAAGGGCCTCATTGCGGGAGCGTTCGGTCTTCTTCTGGCAACGGTGGGTCTTGACGTGGTGACCGGAATTCCCAGGTTTACCTTCGGTGTCGTGGAGCTGACATCAGGGTTTGACTTCGTGGCCGTCCTCATCGGCTTGTTCGCCATTTCGCAGGTGTTGACCGACATAGAGAACATCTATCGTAAGACCGAGGTCGGGGCGAAAATCGGGAACCTCTTTCCGTCTCTTTCCGAGTTGAAGAGGAACGTCACCAACTTCCTGAGGTCCGGTCTGATCGGAACGTGGATCGGAGTACTGCCCGGAGCGGGAGGCAGCATCGCCTCGCTCATGGCGTATGACCAGGCTAAGAGGTTCTCCAAGACGCCGGAGAAGTTCGGGACGGGATTCGTGGACGGCATCGTTGCCTCCGAAACGGCGAACAACGCCGTCATCGGCGGAGCGCTCATCCCTCTACTTACCCTCGGGATCCCTGGTGACACGCCGGCCGCTGTGCTTCTCGCCGCTTTGACTCTCCACGGACTCCAACCCGGGCCGCTTTTGTACCGGACCAATCCAGAGGTGTTCCAGACGGTTTTCATATCGCTTTGCGTGGCAAACTTGATGATGATCTTGATCGAGATGGCAGGCATCAGGGTATTCATCAAGATCCTCAGAATACCGAAGTACATTCTCCTTCCGCTCATCGTGGGAATGTGCGTGGTGGGTTCGTACTCGATCAACAACAGGTTTCTCGACGTCTGGACGATGTTTGGATTCGGCGTGTTGGGCTATCTCATGGAGAAACACGGGTTTCCGGTTGCTCCCACAGTTCTTGGCGTAGTGCTGGGTCCGATGATAGAGGGGGAGTTCCGCAGGGCTCTCTTCATCAGCCGGGGCAATCTGGCCAGCTTCATCACACGACCGATCTCCGCCGCTGTCCTGGTTCTCACGGTGGTAATGCTAGTCCTTCCACGGCTCAGGAGTCAAAGAGGGGGTGCGCGAGGAACGCGATGCGCATGACGACAACTCGCTACATCGGACTTGCCATTATCGGGGTATGCGCCGTCTTGTTTGCAGTTACGTTCAGCTTCCCGACCACCCCGATCGGTGGTTCATACTATGGACCAGCTTTTTTCCCGCGGCTGCTGGCGCTGTTCATCGCCGTTCTCGCCTTGGTCTTGGTCGTGACCGGGAAGGATGACATTGCATCGGAACGCAGGAGTGAGGAGGTTGGCGAAGGGAAGGCCGCTGCGGACAACGACCGGAAAGGCGCCAGCGAAGGAATATCCGCAGGCCGACTGGTTGCACGGATCCTCGTGCTGACCCTCGCGTACTTGGTTGCCATGCGGCCCGTGGGGTACTTTCTCTCCACTGTAGTGTACACCTTTGCATCAGTATGGATGTTAAGGCCGAAGGATCATGTACACGTTGCATGGGTGCTGTTGGGCTCGCTTGCGTTTGCAGTCGCCTTGCAGTACCTGTTCGGCACAGTAATGAACGTAATGCTTCCACCTGGGTTGCTGTATTGGTAGGTGGTCGAGTTCCTGCGGCCGTCGTTTTGACGCAGTCGGCCGTTCGAGGCGTGCGCCGAGGACTGCGCGTGATTGAGGCGTGCCCGCACAGGCAACCACGGAGGTGAATGCGTTGGCTAGCGCCTTGCCAAGGTCGTTTTGCTTCGTTGAACGGGTGTTCTTTGGGGCGGGGGCCATCGAGTCCCTGCCCGCGGTGGTGAGAGACCTCGGAGTCACCCGGGCTCTGCTGGTCACGGACAAGGGGGTTACGGAGTCCGGGGCAGCTGGCCTGGCGGAGGCTCGTTTGCGTGAACAGGGCATCGCTGTCGCAGTCTTTGACGATACCCAACCGGAGCCCGGCGCTGAGGTCGTCGAGCGTGTCATGGAAAGGGCACGAGGTGAGGGCATAGACGGGGTCGTCGGCCTGGGTGGCGGGAGCCCCATGGATACCGCCAAGGTGGCGTCCGTCCTACTCAAGCTGGGCGGATGCCTTCGCGATTACCTTGGTGCGGGTCGGATTCATGGGCCCGGCTTGCCCCTGATTCTCGTCCCGACGACTGCCGGGACAGGCTCTGAATCGACGCCTAACGCGCTCTTCCTGGTTGACGGGGAAAAGCAGGCGGTAATCAGCGAACACCTTCTTCCGAATGCAGCGATAATCGATCCCAGCCTTACTCTGAGCATGCCGCCCACGGTCACGGCTGCGTCCGGCGTGGACGCTCTGGTCCACGCGTGTGAGACGTACACGTCGCTTGCGTCGACCAAGCTGTCGGAGATGTACTCGCTCCGCGCAGCGGAACTCATCGCCCGTTCCATCAGAACCGCAGTGTGGCGAGGTTCGGACCTCGAGGCACGTACGGACATGGCGCTTGGCAGTTATCTTGCCGGGATCGCCGTGGCAAACGCGGGGACGGGAGCCGTGCACGCGCTTGCCTATCCTCTCGGAGGAAAACACCGAATTCCCCACGGCGTTTCCAACTCTCTCATGTTTCCTTACGTCGCTGAGTACAACGTAATGGCCGACTTGCCCAAGTTCTCCGCTCTCGCAAGAGCCCTTGGCGAGAAGGTGGACGGGCTCACTCCTCGAGACGCTGCGCTCTGCTTTGTGAACAGCGTGAAGGCGCTCGTCCGTGACGTGGGGCTCCCCACGACCCTTACAGAGGTGGGCATAAGTCCGTCTGAGCTCCCGCACCTAGTGGATGTTGCCGTACGACAGACTCGCTTGCTGAGCAACAACCCTCGCACGCTCACCAGAGGGGATATCGATACCATATACCGTAAAGCACTGGGGCTCTAGGTCACGGAAGACCCTTGAACTCGCTCCTCGACACTCTCACCCCTTGGAAGAGACGGCGCGAAGGTGTCTTTGCGCCGTCCCGACTCGAACCACGCATGGCGCCACTCTCGCAGCTACTCGCTGCCGTATCTCGAAAGGCAGCAGGCTCATGTCACTCGCAAGTACAGTGAAGAAAATTTTCTCGATACATTATGAAGGAATCCAGCGGACCTTGTTGAATAGATGTCAGCAAGATATATCGGCGAAGCAATGCGATGCGTCCGTGTGGCTGGGCCGTGAAACTAGGTTTCCAGCATGGCGTCACAGGTTCTAATGATGGGCATGGCGAACCACGATGAAACCAAGATTCAGATGCTTTGCCCAGCCGGCGGCACCTGCACGAAGATGGCACTCAACCGGTAGTGAGGGAACGCAATGGAAACAATCGACAAGAGCTCCGTGGAGTCTATGACCTGCACAGCGCGAATCCGCGAGATGAAGGCGTCTCTGAGAAACGCGGAGGAGCAGGCGGCCAACTATATCCTGCTCCATCACGGTGAGATCATCAATCTCACTATCACCGAGCTCGCGGAGCAGGCCGGAGTAAGCGAAGCGACGGTCGTGAGAATGTGTCAGAAGCTCGGATACAAGGGTTTTCAGGAACTCAAGATCGCGCTCGCCCTGGAGCTCGTCAAACCCGTCCAGGCGATCCACGAAGAGATTCACGAAGACGACGAGGTGGACCAGGCCGTGGAGAAAGTCTTTCGCGGCAACGTCTTCGCCATAGAGAACACATTGCGGGTGCTCTCCAAGGGAGAAATGAGGAAGGCGGTAGATGCCTTGGCTGGCGCACGCAAGATCGAGATATACGGCGTCGGGGGATCTGCGGCGGTAGCGAGGGACGCCGCTCACAAGCTCATGAAGACTGGCATCCCTTGTGTGGCTTACGACGATCCGCACATGCAGATAATGTCCGCGAGCTTGCTCGGGCCGGGATGCGTCGCAATCGGGATCTCTCACTCCGGGAGCAGCAAGGACATAGTCGAGGCGCTCAACGTGGCTAGGGAGACCGGCGCGACCACGATATCCATATCCAACTACGCCAAGTCCCCCATTGACAAGGTGTCCGACATCAAGCTGGCGACGGCGTCCAAGGAGACGAGCTACAGGACGGAGGGCACGGCGTCCAGGATTGCCCAGCTGTGCATCATCGACGCTTTGTTCGTAGGCGTGGGGCTGAAACGTACCGGCGACATCGTCGACAACATTCAGAAGACGCGGAGGGCAGTGGTCATCAAGCATTACTGAGTCAACCGCCCCACCCGACACCTGCGACAGTTGACTTGGGCTGGCTCGCGGGGTTCTCGCGGGGTTGAGGTATGACGTCGAGGTGCGATGTCCAATGCCGAGGCGTCGAGTGGAAAGTCTACGGGGAGTCCGTACGGAAAGAGGGGAGTATGCATGGTCTCTCTGCGGCAGCCTTTCAACACTCGTCTGGACTTCACCGCGGGCGCGATAATCCCGGAAGGCGCGAAGGTGGTCCGCCGGCTCGGCGACATGAGAGACATGTACCAAGATCGAGAAGCGGTCCAGCGCCTTCTGGATGGTGGAGACCCCTTGATCTACGTGGTACACAACGTGGAGGTCCCGGAGGATTCAGGGGAGCTCCAGCACTGCACGAGCGTGGTGTACCCAGGCCGAGTCGGCGATGAATTCTTCATGACCAAGGGACACTTCCACGCGAAAGCAGGCACCGCCGAGATCTACCTCACGCTCCGCGGAAAAGGCCTCCTCCTTATGCAGACGCAGGATGGGGCCACCGCCACCCTGGACATGTTCCCGGGTTCGGTGTCGTACATCCCGCCGTACTGGGCGCACAGATCGATCAACGTGGGCGATGAGCCTCTCGTATTCTTCGCGGTATATCCCGGGGACGCGGGTCACAACTATGGAGTCATCGAAGAGAAAGGCTTCGCAAAGATCGTGGTTGCGAGAGGCGATGATGTCGCCGTGGTCGACAATCCGAGGTACGGCGGTTGTCGCACGTAGTCACGTTCGTCCTTCAACCTCAATCTCCTTCGGCGTTTCACTGGGGCGGGCCCTGCGATGGTCGTGCGGGAGGTGTTGTCGGTGTTCAGTGGGGGATACCTCGGAAACGTCCTGAGAATAGACCTTTCCTCGCGGACGTGGCGGTCCGAACCTATCGACCCGTCCATTCAGCGCAAGTACCTCGGGGGCAGAGGGGTCGCCGCCCGGTACTATCTCGACGAGATTCCGGGCATAATCGATCCAAGCGACCCTGCGAACAAGCTCTTCTTCTTCACCGGGCCGCTCACCGGCACGCAGGTCCCTGCGAGCGGCAAGTTCCAGTGCTCCACCGTATCCTCGGAGACCGGCCGCTATCTTTGCTCCAACTCCAGCGGCAACTTTGGTCCCAATCTCAAGTTTTCGGGGTACGACGGGCTCATCATCGAAGGCAAGGCCGACCGGCCGGTGTACATCTGGATCTCCGACGGGCAGGTGGAGATAAGGGACGCCGCGCCGCTGTGGGGTCTCAAGGTGAATGAGGTCGTGGACCGCCTAAAGGAAATGACCGGCGACGCGAAGATCAGCACCATGGTCGCCGGCCCGGCGGCCGAGCGTGGCGTGAGGTTCAGCTCCATCCAGGTGGACGGGCGCAGCTTCGGCCGCGGCGGGGCCGGAGGGGTCATGGCCGGCAAGAACCTGAAGGCGGTCGCCGCTCACGGTACCGCTGCGGTGCCCGTGGCCGACGCCGAATCGCTCTCGCAGGCAGTAAGAGAGGCGGTAAGGCATGCCCGGGAGACCAAGGCCCTTCACACGAAGTTCGGCACGGCCCAGTACACGGAGGTGCTGAACACCCTGGGCTGCTACCCCACGCGCAACTTCCAGACCGCCGTATTCGACGGCATATCCACCATATCAGCGGACTACATGGAGAAGAACTACAAGGTGAAGAGTCTGGCCTGCTTCAGGTGCCCAGTGGCGTGCGCGCAGCTCTGCGAGGTCAAAGAGGGTAAGTACGCCGGCATGCGGAGCGACCCGGAGTACGAGACCATCGGGTCTTTCGGGGGCCAGTGCGGGATCTCCGATTTCGGGGTAATAGTCGCGGCGAACGCACTGTGCGACGAGTACGGGCTCGACACGATGTCCACGGGGACGATCGTCGCGTACGCCATGGAGCTTTTCGAACGCGGCTTTGTCAGCACAGCCGACACCGGCGGTCTCGAGCTCCGATTCGGCAACGGAGACGCCCTCATTGAGACGATCCACGACATCGCGCACCGGAAGGGCTTCGGAGACGTGCTGGCCGAGGGGTTTCGGGGACTGGCACGGAGGTTCCCGGGAAGCATGTCCTTCATGATGCAGGCGAAATGGATGCCGTTCGCGGCGTACGAGCCGCGCGCCTTCCACGGGATCGGCCTGTCCTTCGGCACGTCCAGTCGGGGCGCCTGCCACAACGTGGGTGGCTGGACGATCCGTGACGAGCTACTGAGCGGCGAGTATGACAGGTTCGCCATCCGCGGGAAAGGAGAGCTCGTCAAGAGGATACAGGATGTCCGTGCTTACGTGGACTCCTTGGTGATATGCACGGTGGTCAGGAGCGGGCTCGGTTTCACGGACAAACCCAAAGGCAAGGTGCTGGAGTACGTGACCGGCATCGACTTTACACCCGAGCTGCTCGAGATAGGTGAACGCATCTACACTCTCGAACGCGTGATACTTGCGAGAGAGGGCGTCCGCCGGAAGGACGACATGTTGCCGGAGAGGATCATGACACAGCCGCTGCCAGAAGGGATGGCCAAGGGCCGTGTCCTGACAGAGGAAATGTATGCGGCGATGCTCGATGAGTATTATGCCGCGAGGGGCTGGGACGAACAAGGCGTGCCTACGCGGGAGAGGCTCCTCCAGCTCCGGATGGACGAAGCGGTGCTCAAGGTCAGGGACGCCCTTGCAGGCGCTCCTCGATAGTACGCCGGCACAGCCGTCGTGGAATCCGGGTCGTTCAAGCGCTGGACGCGGAGACGTTGGATGCGCTCACACGTTACCGACCGCCTTCCAACTCCAACGCCGATCGCCGAGGCGGCTTGTGTCGAGGGGGCGGATGTCTGCTGGAGCCCGGTTCACCTGCCTGTTGATCGGTCTGCTAGCGGGGACGGTGCGCCGGCGTAAGGAGAGACGACAGTGAGATACAAAGTGCTCGTCACACCGAGATCGCTTGCCGAGACCTTCGACGAACCGCTGAGGGTACTCGAAGACTCCGGCCACGAGGTGATAAGGAACCCACACGGCCGGCCGTTCACGGAGGAAGAGCTCCGGGTCCTGATAAAGGACGTGGACGGGATAATCGTGGGGATAGACGCGATTTCGCGAGAGGTCATCGCCGCAGCCGAAAAGCTCAAGGTCATCTCCAAGTACGGCGTGGGTGTGGATAACATCGACCTGCAGGCGGCACGGGGGAAGGGCATCATCGTAACGTACACGCCGGGCGGAAACAGCGAGGCCGTCGCGGATTTGACCATAGGACTCCTGCTGGCGGCCGCCCGGAGGATTCCCGCCGCCGACAGGGCTGTTCGCCTCGGCGACTGGCGGAGAGTGGTCGGGCTTGCGGTATGGAAGAAGACCATCGGTGTGGTGGGGGTCGGCCGCATCGGACGGGGAGTCGTTCGTCGGGCGTCGGGCTTTGGGATGAAGATCCTCTGTTGCGACAAGGTGATCGACAACGAGTTCGCCGCGAAACATGGAGCCGAGTATGTGTCCTTGGATCTGTTGCTTCAGCAGTCCGACTTCGTCACGCTCCACGTTCCTTTGACTGACGAAACGAGAGGCCTGATTGGCGAGAAGGAGCTATCGCGAATGAAGCGGACGGCGATTCTCATAAACACCGCCCGCGGAGAGGTAGTGGACGAGGACGCGTTGTATCGAGCCTTGGTCGAGAGGACCATAGCCGGAGCGGCCTTGGATGTCTTTCGAAACGAGCCTCCTGTCGGGTCCCGGCTGCTGGAGCTCGACAACGTCGTCCTCACGCCTCACATAGGGGCTCACACAGACGAGGCCGTCCTCGAAATGGGGCGGAACGCCGTGAGGAATCTCATGGCCGTGCTCAACGGTGAGCTCCCGGAGGCTGTGGCTTGGTGATGTGAGGGTGGTCTAGCGGGTGGAGCTGGTTTCACAGGTCGAGCGGCCGTGATTCTACTATTGCCGGAGGGATGCTCCATGGGATTCGACGGTAAGGTGGCCGTGGTAACCGGGGCGGGTCTCGGGATCGGCAGGGCGGCGGCGCTCCTGCTCGCGAAAGAGGGAGGGAAAGTCGCCGTGCTGGACCTCAACGAGGGCAGCGGAGAAGAGACGGTTCAACTCATCAAGGGCTCCGGAGGCGAAGCTCGCTTCTTCCAAGCCGACGTGAGCTGCGCCACGGACGTGGAGAGAGCCATCCGAGCAGTCGAGAAGGCGTTCGGGAGAATAGACATCCTGGTCAACAACGCCGGAATCTACAAGAAGGGCGACCTCTTCGGGACATCCATCGACGATTGGAACAAGCTGATGGCCACAAACCTCACAGGTGTCTTCCTGTGCTCGAAGTACTGTGCGGAGACCATGGCCGGACAAGGCGGGGGCGTCATCGTCAATGTGGCGTCGGAGGCCGGGCTCGTGGGCATTAGGGGACAGGTCGCGTACAACGTCTCGAAGGGCGGCGTGATAGCCCTCAGCAGGAGCGCGGCTGTGGACCTCGCCCCGATGAACATAAGAGTGAACTGCGTCTGTCCGGGAACCACTGAGACGCCGCTCGTCGCGAAGGCGATAAGCATGGACCCCGACCCGGAGGGGGCGCGACGCGCCCTCGAGAGCTGTCGCCCGGCGAACAGGCTGGGCCGGCCGGAGGAGATAGCGCAAGCAATCCTGTTCCTGGCGTCGGATGAGGCGGCCTATGCCACGGGCTCCGTGCTCTCCATAGACGGAGGGTACACAGCTCAGTAGCGGCCGGTGGCAAGACGTTGGTTGCGCGAGGCGCCCCGCTCGAGAGGCTGGGGAGGAGCACCGCTCGACCGGTTGCGCTCGGGCGGCTCGAGCGGTTGGGGCTGGATCGGAGAGGGGAGAGGGGGTCCTGCGGTTGTCTCGAGAGGTAGGTGTTTGTGTGATCGGCGTCGGCCGGGCGGGGATGGTGCACGCTCGAAACCTGAGGGCAGGGATTCGAGGCGCGAGACTCGTCGCCGTGGCTGACGTTGACCCCGCTTGCGCGGCGCGCGCCGCCCAAGAGCTCGAGCTGGAACGTGTGCACACCGACTACGCCGAGGCCGTCGCCGACGAAACGGTCGACGCGGTATGTATAGCCTCTCCGGTGTTCACCCACGCACAGGTTGCGCTGGCGGCCGCCAAAGCGGGCAAGCACGTGTTCTGTGAGAAACCGATGGCTCTCACTCTCGACGAGGCGGACTCGATGATAGAAGCCTGCAGGCAGGCCGGAGTGAAACTGCAGATAGGTTTCATGCGGAGATTCGATGCGGGCTTTCGAGAGGCGAAGAGGCTCATCGACGAGGGCGAGATCGGCGACGTGATACTCGTCAGATCCGTCGGACGCGGGCCTGGCCTTCCCGGGGAGTGGTACTTGTCCTTCGAGAGGAGCAACGGCCTCCTGGCCGAGGTCAATAGCCACGACTTCGATACCGTAAGGTGGCTCGGCCGGGGCGAGCTGTCGCGCGTCTACGCGGAAGCCGGCGCGTTCGCCAGGCCGGACCTCAGCGAGAAGCATCCCGGCTTCTTCGACAGCGCCGTCGTGAACATCAGGCTCGAGAACGGAGTGATGGGGGTCATCGAGGGAACGTGCCCCGACAACTACGGGTACGATGCGCGGGCCGAGATCCTCGGCACGAGGGGCGTCCTTTTCGTGGGACAGATCGAGGAAGGGTCGGCGGCCGTGTGTCGCAAGGACGGCTGCACAAGGCCGGTAATCCCGTCGTGGCAACGCCGCTTCAGACAGGCCTACGTCGACGAGATGACCCATTTCGTCGAGTGCATCGTAAGCGGCGCCGAACCCGTCGTGACGGGGCTCGACGGTAGGAAGGCCTTGGAAGGAGTGCTCGCCGCCAACCGCTCGCTTGCCGAGGGCGTCCCCGTGACACTCGGCACTGGGCTCGGCTTGAGTTCACGTGTCGGCTCGAGTGCTATGGAGGATTCTCCAGACAGATAGGAATAGCGAGGCCGGTGCACATGAACAAGGGGACCTATCTCGTCGGCGTGGACATCGGCACCATGGGAACGAAGGCCGCTGTGTTCGATCAGTCCGGTGGACTCCTCGGGGACGCGTTCGAGGAGTCGAAGCTGGTGTATCCGCGCGCCGGATGGGTGGAGCAGGACATGGAGGACATGTACGGTTCCTGCCTCCGGACCATGAATGCTGCCGTCCAGAAGGCGGGGATAGAGCCGCGGCGCGTCGCCTCCATAGCCGTGGACGGCCAGATGGCGGGCATCGGCGGAGTGGCTGAAGACGGGACAGCGTCCATCAGGTACGATTCGTGGCTGGACACTCGGTGCGAGCCGTACATCGACCTCATGAACAGGGAAGCGGGGGGCTCTGTGCTTTCCATATCCGGCAGCCCGCCCACGTACGACCACGGTCCGAAGATACTGTGGTGGATGCACGAGGAACCCGAGGCGTTCAGACGCACCGCGAAGTTCGTGGTGCCCTCGGCGTACGCGGCGATGAGGATGTCGGGGCTCGCCGCCGCCGACGCGTTCATCGATTACACTCAGCTACATTTCTCAGGGTTCGGAGACACCCAAAACCTGACCTGGTCTCAGGAGCTGTGCGACGCGTTCGGGGTTCCGGTCGAGAAACTGCCCAGGATAGTCGGTCCGTGCGATATCGTTGGGAAGCTCACCGCCGAAGCCGCGGACCGTGCCGGACTCGTGCCGGGGATTCCCATCGCGGCTGGTGCAGGAGATCAGGCTGCCACATCGCTCGGCGCGGGGATCGTTGAGCCCGGCCAGGTTTTCGACGTGGCGGGCACGGCGTCCGTGTTCTCCGTTTGCGCGGACCGGCGCGTTGTCGACGTCCTGCACCGAACGTTCCTGTGCGCGAGGTCGGTCGTGCGCGACCTGTGGGTGCCTATCGCGTACATAAACGGCGGCGGCCTCTGTCTGAGGTGGTTCCGCGACGAGATCGGCCTCGGAAAACTGGGGACGAAGGCCACCGGTCAGGCTGGCAACGTATACGCACTCCTCGACCAGGAGGCGGCGAAGGCGCCGCCGGGCGCCGACGGCCTGGTCTTCCTGCCTCACTTCGGAGGCCGGGTTACTCCCAATGATCCCAATGTCCGAGGGGCTTGGGTGGGGCTCACGTGGGGCCACAACGCGGCGCACCTCTACCGGGCCATCCTCGAAGGCGTGGCTTACGAGTACCGTTACTACGCTGATATTCTCGCCGAGCTCCTGCCGGACCTCGAACTCAAAGAGGCCCGCGTCATAGGCGGCGGCGCCAAGAGCTCCATCTGGAACCAAATCAAAGCGAATGTCCTGGGGATCCCCTACGTCCAGCTGGACCGCAGTGAGGTTGCGGTATGGGGATCGGCGCTCATCGCCGGGTACGCGGTGGGGGTCTTCGAGGACCTGGTCGGCGCCGCCAAGGCCTTCACCCGTCCTGTGAATCGTGTGCTGCCGGATCAAGGGGCCTACGAGAGTTATCAGCCGTACGTGCGGGTCTACAAGGGACTCTTTGACGCGCTGCGGACGTCGTTCGAGGTCATACGAACCGCCAAGGCGAGAGAGACGACTCGAGCGGGAGGGCGACAGTGATGAGATACGCCGTCAGCAACTGGATATACGGGGATGAGGCTCTCGAGACCACGTTCCAGCGTCTGTCTCGGTGCGGGTTCGACGGAGTCGAGCTGGTGGGGGAGCCGGAGCGATACCGCCCCGCGGACGTGAAGCGATTGTGTGGCGAGTGCAACCTCCAGGTTCTGTCGATAGCGGGGATGTACCCCTGGCCCACCCGCGAGAGGGACCTCGCGAATCCTGACCCTGAAGTGAGGGAGAATGCAGTCGCCTACTTGCGCACGTGTGTCGACTTCGCGTGCGATGTAGGCGCGCGCATGATCATAGTCGTGCCATCCGCCGCCGGGAAGACGCGGCCCGTCGGATGGCGCGGCGACGCCGACACGTGGGAGGGGGCTTATCGAGACGAGTGGGCGTACGCAGTCGAGTCAGTGCGGAAGGCCGCGAGATACGCGGAAGAAAGGGGTGTCGCTCTCGCGATCGAGCCCATCAATAGGTACGAGTCGTATCTGGTGAACACGGCAGAACAGGGCTTGAGATTCATCTCGGAGGTCGGCTCCGACTTCGTCAGGCTCCATCTAGACACGTTCCACATGAACATTGAGGAAGGCGATCCCATAGGTGCCGTGCGATCGGCCGGCGGCTTGCTCGTGAACGTCCACGTTTCCGACAGCAATCGACAGGCGGTGGGGCGGGGCCACTTCGATTTCGGCGCTCTGATGAAGGCCCTAAAGGAGATAGGATACGGCGGCCCTCTGACGCTCGAACCCCTTCCTCCCGTTCCCGATGCGTCAGTAGCGGTGAAAATGAGCCGGTACGTCTCCCAGTGGGAGGAGTACGTAAGGGAAAGCTTACGGAGCCTGCGCGAGCTGGAGTGCTCCGTCCAGAAGGTAGAAGAAAGCTAGGAGATGGGAAGAGGAGATAGAGGAATGGTCGCTGCCGTCTTCTATGGGCCGGGGGACATCCGAATAGAGACAGTTCCAACGCCCCAGGTGGGTCCAGGCGACGTGCTCGTCCGGGTGAGGGTCGCTGCCATCTGCGGCACAGACCTGCGGATATTCGCGTCCGGCTTCACCAAACCAGACGCCGGCGCTTCGGGGAAGGGTCGCATACTCGGACACGAGCTTGCGGGCGATGTTGAAGAGGTCGGCGAAGGAGTGACGGGCTTCAGTCGTGGGGACAGAGTCACGGTTGCACCCAACATCGGGTGCGGGACGTGCCCTGAGTGCGTTCGAGGGCTCGGCCATCTCTGCGCCGATTACAAGGCGATAGGCGTATCCCTGGACGGAGGATTCGCGGAGTACGTGTTGTTTCCGCGGGAGGCTGTGGCAAACGGGAACGTCTGCAAGATACCCGAGAGCGTTTCGTATGAAGAGGCCGCCGTGAACGAGGCGCTTGCCTGCTGTTACAACGGCTTTCAAGCGTGCCGAACTCAGCCGGGGGACACGGTCGTCGTCATCGGAGCGGGGCCGATCGGAGCGTTGCACGTGCTTCTATCGAAGCTTGCCGGTGCTCGAGAGGTGATCGTGAGCGATGTGGTCGAAGACCGCCTGGCGAGCATGGAGTCGCTCGGCGCTGACCTGACAGTGAATGCGGGGAAGCGCGATCTCGCGCAAGCAGTGAAGGACAGGACCAGAGGTCGGGGGGCTGATGTCGTGATCGTGGCGTGTTCCTCCGCCGAAGCTCAGCAACAAGCGTTGGAGCTGGCTGCGGTCGAAGGCCGTGTGAATTTCTTCGGGGGACTTCCAAGGGGTAAGGAGAACGTGGTCTTGAACACCAACCTCATACACTACAAGCAGCTCTTGGTGACGGGGACCACGCGGTCCAGCATCCATCAGTTCCGCAAGACCCTTGAGATCCTGGCATCAGGCAGGCTCGATATCAAGCCGGTGATCACCGGGCGAATCGGTTTGAGAGAGATTGCGGCAGCGCTCAGCGGAACCCGAGATGGGAAGCGTCTCAAGACGGTAGTGGTTCCGTAGGGGTTGTGCGTCTGCTGACCGGCAACTAGTTGCAGTTGGTCGTGGCTCAAGGTTGGATCGGTGTGGGACGAGGGGCACAAGGAGGCCAAGATTGAGGGGGAGGAGGAGACGCATTGATTCGCCTTGGATTGCTGACGTTCTCGGATGGTAGGCCCAAAGTCCATGAGGAGATGCTCCCGATCAACCTAGATTTCCAGAATCGCCTGGTCAACGCCTTGGAAGGCACCGGTGAGATCCAGGTCGTAACCGGGCAGGACATAGTCCATACTGCCAAGCAAGCCAAAGCGGAAGCGGAGAGATTGACCCAGGCGGGCGTTGACGCAGTCATCCTTCACTTCGCGGTGTGGTGTTTCCCCCACCTCGCGACGATCGCCGCCAACAACTGTCGCGGACCGTTCCTTCTCTTGTCCAATCTCAACCCCAATTACCCAGGGCTCATAGCCATGCTTGCGAGCGCGGGGTGTCTGGATCAGATCGGGGTACGCCACCGAAGGGTCTGGGGCTCTGCTTCTGACCCGAAGGTGATCAACAAGGTGCTGCAGTTCGGTCGAGCCGCCCACGCGGTCAATCGGCTGAGGGGTCAGACATGCGGACTTCTCGGCGGTAGGAGCATGGGAATGTACATCGGCGCCGCGGATCCGCGTCAGTGGCAGGCCGAGTTCGGCGTGGACTTGGAACATGTGGACCAATCGGAAATAGTCCGCATCGCGGCGGAGATACCCGATGTGAAGGTCAATGACGCCGTGCAGTGGCTCAAGCGGAGAGTCGGGCGGATCGTTTGGGACGACAAGGGCTTGACCGAGGAGAAGCTGAGGACGCAGGTGCGTGCATATTACGCCACAAAGGAAATCGTGCGCGAGAAGGACATCGACTTCGTCGCGATCAAATGCCAGCCGGAGCTCAGCGATCACATGGTTACGCAGTGTCTGTCCCAGGCCTTCCTCAACGACATGTACGACATGGACGGCCCCAAGGAGCCCATGGTGTGCGCCTGCGAAGCGGACCTCGACGGCGCCCTCACGATGCAGATCCTGAAGCTCATAACCGGGCAGCCTGTCTTGTTCTATGATCTCAGACACTACGATCCGGTGGACGATACGTTCGTGTTCAGCAACTGCGGAGCGATGGCCACCTTCTACGCTGCGAGATCGAGCGTTCCCGAAGAAAACCTCGAGCGAGTCACCTTCTACCCGCAGACCCCGTTCTACTACGCGGGCGGAGGCGCGGCGGTGCAGTTCATGGCGGCGAGTGGCAGAGCCACGTTCGCGCGGCTTGCGAGACGCGATGGCAAGTACTGGATGGTCATCTTCACCGGAGAGTTCGTCGAGCGTCCGCCCGAGAAACTGAGAGAGACGTCTCCTGAGTGGCCGCAGGCCTTCGTCAAGCTCGACGTGCCTGCGGAGGCTCTCATCGAGAAGCTGGGCTCGAACCATGTTCACACCGTTCCGGGGGACCACGTGGACTGCCTTCTCGAAGTGTGTTCGATGCTGGGAGTCAGAGCCGAGGTGCTTGGCTCGCCACGAGAGGCTACATGTCTTCAAGGACCAGGAAGTCAAGGGAGCCGAATCTGCGATGAAGGAGGAACGAGGACATGAAGAGACGTCTTGTGTGGTACGGTGCATTGGTGCTGGTAGCGACGGTGTTGCTCTCTGTCGGCGGTGACCTGGCGGCACTGTCGGACGCCCAGGCTGCGGCGCCTGCGAAGATCAGAATAGGTGTGATCTACAGTCTTACGGGCACGGGCGCTCCCACAGGCACGACGCAGCTGGACGGGGCCTTGTTGGCCATCAAGGAGGTCAATAAGCAGGGCGGGCTCTCGGTCGGAGGCGCCAAGCTCCAGGTGGAGGCGGTCGTGCGTGACGACGAAACCAAGGCTGACGTGGGGATCAGAAGGTACCGGGAACTCCTCGCGGACGGAATCAATGTGTTCGTTTCAGGCACATTCGCCGACATAAGCACTGCCTTGAATCAGCAGGCGAAGACAGGCGACAGCTTCGTCATGGTTACCAATGGTATCGAAGAGAAGGTATTTCGCAAAGACCAGAAGGCTCCCTATTTCCTCTCGTCTCTCGGGGCCGTGGACGCGATCGGCAGAATCTGTGCTGACTATGTGGCCAAGACTTACAAGCCGAAGCGCGTGATCCTGTGCCTCCCGGACTACGCGTACGGCCACGGCGCGCACACGGGAGCCACGCAGGTGTTCGGGAGCAGGTATCCCGACATCAAGGTCGACACTGTCTGGACGCCTGTTGGAACACCTGACTTCACTTCATACATCATCAAGATCATTGAGGCCAAGCCCGATGTCGTCATGATGGGCCAATGGGGCACAGACGCCATCCAGATCGTGAAGCAAGCTTATGAGCTCGGACTGGCCAAACACACCCGCGTGTTCTTCAACTCACTCAACGCCAGCCTTACGCTGGGGATGCCGCCCGAGGCCCTTGACGGGGTCACGATCGGGGTATGGCTTTACCACGATCTGAGCGCGTTCAAAGACAAGGACCCCGCCACCGTGAAGGCGGTTGAGGAGCTCAACGCGGCCTGGAGGGCCGAGTACGGCGCAGCTCCTGATGTGATGGCTGTGTACGCGTACATAGGTATGAAGGAGACGCTCCGAGCGATCAGTCTCGCAGGATCGACCGAGCCGGCGAAGATGTACAAGGCCCTCATGGACAATCCCCAGTTCATGAGCGTGAAAGGTCCCGCGTACTGGCGCGTCGACGGAAGGCCGTTCTACACGTACGCGAAGTTCATCGCCACGGGCAAGGGCGCATCTCAAAGGGCTGACAAGTGGGATTGGTGCAGCGTCTTCGATGCATACAGGGGTGAGGAATTGGCCCTGCCTCTGAAGGACATGGGCTACTGAGTAAGCTCGCGCACCGAGCACAGCCCGGCGGGGAAGAGGGGCGATCGCGTGGCAAACGTTTTGACGACTGATGGGCTGAGCAAGCGTTTCGGAGGGCTTGTGGCTGTCAACGGCTTGGATTTTCACGCCGAAGACAGGGAGACGGTGGGGATCATCGGACCGAACGGCTCCGGCAAGACCACCTTCTTCAACCTCCTCACCGGGATGTTCAGACCGAGCGCGGGTCGGATCACGTTCATGAATAGGGACGTCACCGGGGCGCGGCCGGAACAGAGGGTGTCAGCTGGCATGGTGAGGACTTTCCAGCTGGTATCGGTGTTCAACTCCCTTCGTGTCTGGGAGAACTTGGTCCTCAGTGTGACGCGGTTCGGTGGGGCCCGCTGTTCTCCAGGGAGGTTCATGACGTCGCCCGCGGATGATGACGCGATCCGAAGACGCTGCGATGACGCCCTGAGGCTTGTGGGACTACATGAGAAGTCAGACTACATGACTTCAGAGCTATCCTATGGAGACAAAAGGCTCCTGGAAATCGCGATCGCCCTCTCTCTCCGACCGAGGTTGCTTCTTCTTGATGAGCCGTTGTCGGGGCTTGGCGACGTTGAGATAGTCGATGTGTTGAACCTGCTCCGCAAGGTCAAGAGCGAAGTGACCATGGTCATTATAGAGCACAAGGTGTCAACGGTGATCGACTTGGTGGACCGGCTCTGCGTCATGAATGAAGGGAGAATCGTGTCCGAGGGCGAGCCCCTCAAGGTGCTCCGCGATCCAGCCGTGCAGAAGTGCTATTGGGGGAAGACGGACACACCTGAGTCTGCAGCCCGCGAGGCGCCTGCGAGTGTAGTCGAGAGTTGACACTGCAGGCGTGCCTTACGACGAAGGAGGTGACGCACCAAATGCTAGAGATCGCGGGGATTGACGCAGCGTACGGTCACGCCGTGGTGCTTCACGACGTTTCGCTCGACCTGGAAGAGGGGCAGATGGCGTTCGTGATCGGCAGAAATGGCGCCGGTAAGACGACTCTTCTCAGGACGATCATGGGTCTTCTCAAGCCCCGGAAGGGTTCCATCCGCTATTTGGGCAGCGACGTGACAGGAGCCCTTCCCGAGGACCTCTATCGGAAGGGATTTCGGTACGTTCCCCAAGACAAGAGGGTCTTCGGCGACCTTACGGTCAGAGAGAACATCGAGATCGCTGCTTACTCCAGCCGCGAGCCTCTGCGGCTTGCCCTGGACAAAGTGATGAGCATCTATCCGAAGTTGGAGAAGTTCCTGGATATGAAGGCGGGCAAGTTGAGCGGCGGACAAAGGCAGATCCTCCTCGTGGGACAGGCTTTGGTCGGTGACCCGAAGCTGCTTCTGATCGACGAACCGACGCAGGGACTGGCGGCCGTGGTGGTGGACGACATCGCGAGGATTCTGACCGGCTTGAGGGGAAGGGTCTCCGCCATAGTCGTGGAGCAGAACCTTCCTCTGATGCGTCGGCTGGCGGACAAGGTCTTCGCCCTGAAAGAAGGCAAGATTTCCATGGCCCTGAGTGGCGAGGCGGACATAGCTGGCACGCAATCGTTCGACCAGTTCATGTAGGACGAGACGTCCACATCCACAGAGGATTGCTCGGCAATGGGGGAGTCATCCTTGAGACCTGCAAAGAAGGAGACAGTGAACGGGCGTGCCTTCCCAAGCACGGGCGGTGTTGCCGGGAAACCTGCGGGGCGACAGGCGGAAAGGCCGGGCAGCCGGGATGTGCTCGAATTCCTGATCATTGGCGGCTGCTTCGTCGCGCTCGCTCCTCTCTTGCGCGCGCACCGAGTCACGGACTTTATGATCTTTTGTATCTTCACCCTGTCCTTCGACCTGTTGTACGGATACATGGGTAGACTCTCTTTCGGACACCTGCTCTTCCTTGGCGCAGGTGCGTACGGTGCCGGGCTTTTCCTCAGGCACGTCACCTCGAATCCTCTTCTTGCAATACTCCTGGGGATGAGCGTTGCGTGCCTGCTCGCAATGATCGTGGGACTCGTCACGGTGCGCGCCACGGGGGCGTGCTTCGCCCTCATCAACCTTGCCTTCAACCAGACCGGCTGGTTCCTCGTGATGTCCCCACTACGGAAGGTGACAGGCGGCCAGGACGGGTTCGGGGTCGAAGCGGCGCGTCTCGGCTGGATCGATTTCGGCGACGCAGCCTTCCGGTTCTGGTTCGTCCTTGTGATTTTGCTCTTGATGTTCTTCCTGCTCAAGCGGCTTATGAGGTCTCCATACGGAATCTTGGTGCGTTCGATCAAGGAAGACGAAACGCGTGTGAGGTTCCTCGGATACAACACCTACCTATACAAGTGGATCACTTTCGTGATCTCCGCGTCCGTGGCTGGCCTTTCCGGCGCCTTGACCGCCCTGAACTATGGCTATGTGAACCCGAACACGATGGACGTGCACAAGAACGTCGGCGCCGTGTTCGCATGTCTCATAGGCGGCGCGGGCCATCTATACGGAGCGCTCGTGGGCGGCGTCGTCTACATGATCATCAGCAACTTCCTGCCCGTATACATCCGACGGTGGGAGATGTTTCTGGGAGCGGCATTGCTGGTTGTGGTGTTCCGGTTCAGAAGGGGGATCTGGGGGAGCCTAGAACCATGTCTGTCACGGGCAGCCGCCGGTGGAAGACTTCGCACCCCTCCCGATAAGGGGGCCCTTGTGAAATGATCTACACGCTCATGTATGGGTTGACGATCGGCGCAATACTGTACTTCATTTCCGTCGGCCTTTCTCTCACGTTCGGCACCATGAGGGTGACGAACTTCGCCCACACGATCACCTACACCATAGGCGTGTACCTTCTCATTGCCCTCGTTCAGCAGGCGAAGGTGTCGTACCTCTGGGCGGCGGTGCTCTCGGTTCTTGCGGTCGTGCCGCTGGGTTACTTGATCGAGCGCTTCATCATCCGCCGGCTCTACGGGGAATCGCTGGACTATACGTTCATCGCGACCTTCGCCGTCTCGCTCATAGGTGTGGACGTGGTCAAGTGGATGTGGGGTGTCCAGCCCAAGGCGCTCGGGGATCCGATAAGGAAATACGTAGATCTGGTCGGTTTTCCCTTTCCGGTATACCGCCTCCTCATCGTGATCATCGCGATCTTGCTGTTCTTGGCCTTACAGATCTTGATGAAGAGAACGATGGTCGGCAAGATCATCCTCGCGGCGCTCGAAGATCGGGAGAGAGTACGTTGCCTAGGCATAAAGCTTGATAAGTACTTCTCGTTTGCCTTCATCTTGGGCAGCGCGTTGGCGGCGCTCGGAGGAGTGCTGTATGCCCCGCTCACCTCGGTCCACCCGTACATGGGGACCACGATCTTGCTGCTGTGCTTCGCCGTAGTGATAGTAGGCGGTATGGGTAACCTCAAGGGGACGTTTCTAGCCGCATTCGCTCTCGGAATGGTCATAGCCGTCACGGCACGGTACTGGCCTCCTGGCGCGGAGACCATGGTTTTCGTGGTCATGGCGATCGTTCTGATGTTGCGCCCCATCGATGTGTGACCCTCTCGGGAGGAACGGAGGCGAAACGAGAGCGCTGGAAGCACGGTGAAAAACCTCGATGGCGGCGTATGGCCTTGGGATCACAGCCAAGTGACGAAAGGGGGGGTGAGGGAAGAACGCGTTGGAAACACGGGAGGACATAAGGCTTGAGCAGGATGGAACGACGCACTGCGCTCCTTTGTTGGTCGGAAGAAGTCAGCTTGTCGAGAAGGATCCCAGACAACAGAGGATAAAGGGGGAGTCAGGAAATGTCACGCCTGAAGAAGATTGTGTGGCTCCTGGTAACGGTTCTGCTCGGGTCTCTCGTGTTTGCGTGGGCGGCTCCTGCAGCGGAGCTTCCGAAGAAGATCGTGGTTGGCTGGACGCCACCCGACATAACCGGCGTGTTCAAGACGGCCACGGATTACTTCGAGAAGGCCGCTGCGGACGCAAGGAAACATGGAATCAACGTGGAAATCATCGCACAAGCTCCCGCAAGCCACACTGCATTCGCCGACCAAGTATCCATCATCGAAGACTTCATCCAGAGACGTGTCAACGTGATCGCCATCTCGCCGATAGAAGTGGAGGTCATCAAGCCGGCTGTCAAGGAAGCGAACAAAGCCGGGATACCCGTGATAATCGTGAACCTCCTCGAACCTATTGAAGGAATAGACGTGGCGTCATACATAGGATTCGATAACACGGTGGCCGGCATGATATCCGGATACGCCGTTCTGGACTACTTCGGCGGCCCAGGGGTCTTGGGAACCGGGAGAAAGGTAGACGTAAAGCCCGGCACCTATCTCGATCTGAAGTGGTGGCAGGATCTGTACGCGACGGTCACAGCCCAGGAGAAGGCCGCTATACAGGCTCGCGGCGCTATAATCGAGGGCATAGCGGGAGGCTTCTTCTCGGTCGCGAGGCTAAAGGGCTTCCACAGCGTAGTGGACGCGTATCCTGGGATCAAGATCGTGGGAACGCTTCCCGCCGATTGGAACCGCGAGAAGGGAATACGGGCTGCTGAGGACTTCCTGTCCTCCAATCCGCCAGGGACCCTGAATTTCATATGGGCCGCTTCCAACGAAATGGGCCTCGGCGCGATGCTGGCGGTCGAGGCGGCGGGCAGACAGAAGGAGGTCAAAGTCTTCACCAACGACGGCACTCCGGAGTCTGTCGACAGAATCCGCGAGGAGAGGCTCATCGCTGAGACCTGGCACGGCTTCCCCGAGTGGGGCTGGTACGGAACGAAATTCGCCGTGATGCTCGCGCTTGGCCAGGAAGTGCCGAAGATATTCGACATCAGGCCCAGAACCGAGTACAAGAACAACGCGGATGACTTCTATCCCGTTCCCAAGCTAGAGCCGATCGACTGGGAGGCCATCAAGGCGAAGGCCAAGTAAGGCGAGGCGCCGGCGGTCTCCGGTTGCCAGCCTCCGGCTGCCGGGAGGCTCGTGACAGGGAGCGACGCCCTCAGACGCGGGTGACGACTTGCATGGCGTGGCAGCGCTCAAGCGTGGGAGGAGGGTTTGTCAGCGGATGCACAGCCGCCTTCCCACGCTTGAGATTGCGGAATCCGTCTTCATCTCGCCCTCGAGTGCTTGAGGAGGTCCAGAGGAGGGACCAGGACATGGCCCAGGTTCCTATCTTGGAGATGGAAGGCATCACAAAGGAGTTTCCGGGCGTGAGGGCGCTCGATCGCGTGGATTTCCAATTGTTTCAAGGGGAGGTCCACGCCTTGCTGGGCGAAAACGGCGCCGGAAAATCCACGATGGTCAAGATTCTGAGCGGGTCTCTCAACAAGGACTCGGGGCGGGTCATCCTCCGAGGGAGGGAAGTGGAAATCGGGAGCCCTTCCCGCGCTCGGACCCTCGGGATCGGCATGGTGTACCAGGAGCTCAGCCTCGTCTCGAGCTTGAGTGTGGCCGAGAACATATTCCTGGGGAGATGGCCGCGGCAAAGGTCGGGGACGATAGACTGGAAGCGGCTCCACGCGATGACCCGAACGGAGCTGGGGAAGCTCGGGCTCGACGTAGACCCCAGAATCAGGGTGGGTCTTCTGAGCGTAGCTGAACAGCAGCTCGTGGAGATAGCGAAAGTGGTTTCCCAGAACGTGTACATCCTGCTGCTCGACGAGCCCACCTCGGCCTTGTCGGACAGGGAAAGGGAGCGGTTGTTCAACCTAATAAGGTCTCTGAAGAGCGATGGCATGTCCATCATCTACATCTCCCACAGGCTTGCCGAGGTCTTGGAGATCGCGGATAGGATAACGGTTCTGAGGGACGGGCGCAAGGTGGGGACCGTTTCCGTGGACGAAGCTCCGGAGGACCGTCTCGTGACGATGATGGTGGGACGGAGCCTTAGCGAGCAGTTTCCGAAGACGGCAGTCCCTGTCGGCGCGCCGGTCCTCGAGGTCAAGGGCATGACAGTCGCCGGGGCTCTACGCGGTCTGAGCTTTGAGGTCAGGCGCGGAGAGATCGTGGGCGTATTCGGCCTGATGGGCTCGGGAAGGACCACGCTTGCGCGCGCGCTGTTCGGCCTCGAGCGGGTCGAGTCTGGCGAAGTATACATAGACGGCTCGAGAGCGAGGATAGGTTCTCCGATGGACGCCATTCGCCTGGGCATCGGGTACCTCACCGAAGACAGGAGGCAGGGGCTGGTGCCATGCATGTCCATCCCCCCCAACGTCACTCTGTCCAGCCTGAGGGATTTCTCCCGATTCTCGTTCCTGAAGCGGAGGCTCGAGGAAGAGACCGCGGAGCGGTTCGTCAGGGACCTGAGAATACGAACCCCAAGTCTCAAGCAAAAGGTGGCGCGCCTGAGCGGCGGAAACCAGCAGAAGGTAGTGTTGTCGAAATGGATGTGCAGGAAATCCAAGCTCATCATATTCGACGAACCTACGAGGGGTATAGACGTCGCTGCCAAGGCGGAAGTGTTCCAGTTCATGAACGGATTGGCGCAGCAGGGCATAGGTGTTCTGATGATTTCCTCCGAGCTGCCCGAGCTGCTCGGCATGTGTGACAGGATCTTGGTGATGCGGGGAGGCAAGTTCGTGGCCGAGTTCCAGGCGTCTTGCGCCACGCAAGAGCAGTTGCTCAAGACGGCCAGCGGAATAGGGGGATGAACGTTGAAGGATGTTAGATCGAGAAGCTCAGCCACGGGGTTCACATCGTCCGACGCCGCCGTCTCGGACGCGAAGGCGGCATCGAGACGGGTCCTTCGCGGCACGCTCGGCGCCAGCTTGCTCCGGGGTGGGCCGATTATCGCGTTGTTGCTCCTTTCTGCGTACCTCTCGTTTGCCAGCCCTTACTTCCTTACGGCGAACAACCTGGTGAACGTGGCTCGCCAGGTCTCGATCAACGTCATTCTGGCAGTCGGGCAGACGATGGTGATCATCTCGGGAGGAATAGATCTGTCCGTGGGCGCGTTGCTTGCCCTCTCGGCCTCGTTCGGAGCCGTGGCCATGACGTACTGGGGCCTGAACATGTGGGTTGGCATCGTTCTGGCGTTGCTCGTGGGGACCACGGCCGGCCTCGTCAACGGCGTCATCATAACCCGGGGCAAGATACCGGACTTCATCGCCACACTCGGCATGCTCTCCACCGCAAGAGGGGTAGCTCTCATCCTGACGGGAGGCCTGCCCGTGCCTTCCCACCTCACCGCCACCACTCTCAAAGCGTACTTGCCTGCGCGACTCATATGGATAGGAAGCGGCGACGTACTCGGCGTACCAGTCCCGGCTTTGGTCGCTCTCATAATCGCCGTGATCGGTTGGGCGATAACGACGCGCACAGTCTTGGGCAGGTCAGCCTACGCCATAGGGGGAAATAGAGAGGCGGCTAGGGTATCGGGCATCAATATAGAGGTGACCAAGATCTGCATATACGGAATCATGGGGGCGATGGCTGCCGTGGCGGGCCTGGTGCTGACAGGTCGCCTCAATTCCGCCAACGCCCTCATGGCTGAAGGGGCGGAGCTACAGTCAATCGCCGCGGTCGTGATCGGGGGCACCAACCTCTTCGGAGGCGAGGGCACGATCGTAGGCACGGTCATAGGCGCCGTGATCATGGGAATCCTCGCAAACGGCCTGAACCTCCTCAACGTATCTGCGTTCTGGCAGCGGGTAGTCATGGGGATGGTTATCGTGTCCGTTGTCGTGTTCGACCAGTGGAGGAGGAGGGCCTTCGAGACTTACTGATGGAACGGCGAGACGTCAGGCTTGCCTGGAGACCGTGTTCGGTGCGCGTGTGAGGGGGTCGGGTGACCCTTTTGGGGCCGTGCCTATGGGCGCCTATGGGCGCGCCGTGGAAGCGGTCGGACGAGACGGCGGGTAGGGTGGCACTGGGGTCCGGGGCAGGTTTGGTCCTGGACAGGCTTGGTTAGTCCGCATATGATCCGCACGTGTTCCGCGGGCGGCGCGCTTCGGCGGCAAGGCGCGCCGGTTGTAGTGCCGGATGACACGGACGGGTGCCGAAGATGCAGCCGCACTGGAGGGAATTGCGGTGACAGAGAAAGAGCGAAATCTCCAACTGATGATCCAAACGGGCGTGGTGGCAGTCATACGGGCGCAGAGCGCGGAGTCGCTCATGGACGTGGTGGCGGCGCTGCGCCGGGGAGGGCTCAGGGCGGTCGAGATCACGATGACCACCCCCGACGCGATAGACGTGATACGCCAGACGAGCAGGAAGTTCGGTGACGACGTGCTCGTTGGAGTGGGCTCGGTCCTCGACCCCGAAACCGCGAGGCTCGCGATTCTCGCAGGGGCTCAGTTCGTGGTCGGTCCCGTCCTGAACAAGGACGTGATAGCCACGTGCAGGCGATACAGCAAGGTGGCAGTGCCCGGTGCCTTCACGCCCACCGAGATCCTCGCGGCCTGGGAGGCGGGGGCGGACGTTGTGAAAGTGTTCCCAGCCACCAAACTCGGACCCGCGTACCTCAAGGATGTCAAGGGACCCCTTCCGCAGGTGCTCCTCACTCCGACGGGAGGGATAGACCTCAGCAATGCTGGGGAGTTCATCAAGGCCGGGGCGTGCTTCCTCGGGGTCGGGACCGCGATGGTGGACAAGAGCCTTGTGGCCGAAGGGAGATGGGATGAACTCGCCGAGAGGGCGAGACTGTTCCTGGACGCCGTGGCGCAAGCGCGCGTCTGACGCCCGCCTGCCATGGTCCGCTTTTCCTATCAAGCACTGTGAGGTGGTTACAAGCTAGCTGGTACCGCTCCCATCGCCGTTCCCATCGTCTTGATACTTGTTAGCGCTTCCGGCGCTGACAACGATCCCCTCACTATCAACTTCTCAAGAGCATCATCTTCGGCGGGCGCGCCCGCCAAGCCTTTAGTTTGCTTGCGCCGCGGTTCCATTCCCTGCTCCCCGGCTTTTCCACTAGAGACTCGCCTGCGGGTTGTCACGGGACAGAGATTTCTTCCGGAGTAAGGAGGAGTCCGGCCGAGCCTGCCGAATAATGGAGCGTGGGACCGGTCCCGGTCCGGTCCCGCTTGAGCACGAAGGGTCGCACGAGGCCCTTGAATGAGGTGGATTGGCTTGGGCCCAACAATTCGTGACGTCGCCAGGGTGGCCGGCGTGTCCAAATCGACCGTGTCACGCGTCTTGAACGCCGACCCCAACGTCGCCGAAGAGACCAGGTGCGCGGTGTTCGCGGCGATAAAGGAGATAGGTTACACGCGCAACGCGCTCGCGCGGGGACTGAATACGCGGAGAACGGGCACGATCGGCCTCATCATGTCGGACATTACCAACCCGTTCCACGCAGAGGTGGCGCGAGGTGTGGAGGACCTCGCCTCGGACTTCGACAGCAACGTCATCTTGTGCAATACCGACGGCAGGCCGAAGAAGGAGGCCGCCTACATAGACCTCCTCGTAGAGAAGAGGGTCGACGGGATCATCTTCACGTCCGTCAAAGCGGGCGAAAGCGATATGAGCAATCTGCGTTCGAAACGGATCCCCTTCGTGTTCGCCGGCCGCACACTGCCTGATGTAGAGGCAGACAGCGTGGTCGTGGACAATGTGCTCGGGGGGTTCCAGGCCGCGACCCATCTTGTAAGGCTCGGCCACCAGAGAGTAGCTTACCTGGCGGGTCCCTCCCACGTATCCGCCAGCGCAGACAGGTACGAAGGGTACTGCCAAGCACTCCGCCGGGCAGGCGTGGAGCTCGACCCGCAGCTCGTCGTGGAAGGGGATTTCAAGCAAGAGGGCGGGTACCGTGCGATGAGCACGCTCTTGGACCGCGCACCTGGTGTCACGGCCGTGTTCGCCGCCAACGACTACATGGCCATGGGCGCGCTCGAGGCGATCTACGAGCGTGGCTTCAGGGTGCCCGAAGACATCGCCGTGGTGGGATTCGACGACATCCCGTTCGCCCGTCTTCATCTCGTGCAGCTTACTACGGTCGCCCAGCCCAAGTATGATATCGGCGCGATAGCCGCGCGCATGCTGTTCGAACGCATCGAGGGGAAGGTCGGCGACGAGCAGCAACCGCGCCGTGTGGTCCTCCCTCCGCGCTTGGTGGTGCGCAGGACGTGCGGAGAGTATCACCGCCGCGAAGGCGCGGGGGAGACGGGCGGACAGTCTCGCTCCGGTGAGCTTTCGCCGGGTGAGGCGCAGACCGCGACGACGTAGGCCGCGGTCGCAGCTTGCCGGCGGGGTCGCCGGGCTCGGGCGATGGGATGGGCAAGGATGAGACCGGCGAGGGGAGGCGTGTGTTGGACATCTCAAGGAGGCGTTCCCAGCTCTTTCGGTGGTCTTGGGAGGATTGCACGAATTCGACGAGGCGTTGACAAGGAGGCATGAAGAGATGAAAGCGGTGGTTCTGTCCTGTGATTGGCAGCCTAGGCCAGGTTTCAAGCTCGGGGCGAAGGACATCGACGGAAAGCTGACATACTTGGGGAGCAAGGTGTGGCGGAACCCCAGACTTCAAGTCGTGGAGAAGGACGTCCCGAAGCCTGGCCCCACCGAGGTCTTGGTGAAGGTGAAGGCCTGCGGTATCTGCGGAAGCGACGTCCACATGGCTCAGGCGGATGAAGAGGGCTACATTTTCTATCCGGGTCTCACCGCGTTCCCGTGTACGCTGGGGCACGAGTTCTCCGGCGTGGTGGTCGAGGCGGGGAAGAACGCCATAAACAAGCGGACGCGCAAACCCTTCGAGCCCGGCGAGGCGGTCTGCTCCGAGGAGATGCTCTGGTGTGGTTCGTGCCGCCCGTGCGCTGACGGGTATCCAAACCAGTGCGAGGCCCTTCAAGAGCTCGGGTTCAGCTGCGACGGAGCGTTCGCTGAGTACATCACGGTGGATGCGAGGTACGTTTGGAGCATCGAGGAGCTGAGAGAGAGGTACGCCGGCGACGACGTATTCGTGGCGGGGGCCCTTGTAGAGCCCACATCTGTGGCGTATACGGCCGTCATCGACGTCACGGGCGGGATCCGGCCCGGCGACAACGTCGTGATATGCGGGGGCGGGCCCATCGGACTCGCGGCTGTGGCGATAATGAAGCGCGCGGGCGCGGCTAGGGTCATACTTTCGGAGCCGTCGAAGCGCCGCGCGGAGCTAGGTAAGAAGATGGGCGCAGACTACGTAATCAACCCTGTCGAGCAGGACTTCACCGAAGCGGTGCTGGAGCTCACCCGTGGCATGGGCGCGAACCTTTACCTCGAGGCCACAGGCCTTCCGGCCGCCGTATGGCCAGGCATCGAGCAGGCGATATGGGAAGGGAAGACGATAGAGGCCACGGTGTCCATCGTAGCGCGCGCTGACGCCAAGATCCCGGTGACCGGAGAGGTCTTCCAGGTGAGGCGGGCGCGCATAGTAGGATCCCAGGGTCATTCGGGTCATGGGACGTTCCCGAGGGTCATAAGCTCGATCGCGTCGGGCATGGATGTCCTGCCGCTCGTTACCAAGAGGATCTCCATGGACGAGGTGCCGGAGAACATCATAAGGCTTCAGACGGATAGGAGCGAATGCAAGATAACCGCTCTCATCTAGCTCTCGTCTGGCCGGCCTGGCTCCGCGGTCCTCGCGGCACGTCTTTGCGGCGCGTCCTCGTGCCGGTCCAGAGGAGGCGAGGAGGCGCCACATGACGCTGGGAGTGCGGACGGTCCGTGGCGGGCAGTACGTGGCGGGCGATCGGGGCGGACGGTCGCACCAACCGAGACTTGGGGTTCGGGAGGGTTTTCGATGGAGGACAAGACCATGCTGGCAGCGGTCTTCGAAGGCGACGGCAAGCTCGCCGTCAGAGAGGTTCCAGTGCCGACGATTCGCAAGGATGACGAGGTCCTTCTCAGAGTCGACGCGGCGAGCATCTGCGGCACCGACGTGCACATCCTGGAGGTTCCGCCGGGCCACCCGGCCACGCCCGGCTCCATCCTCGGCCACGAATACGTTGGGACCGTCCTCGAGGTGGGCACGGGAGTCGCGGGCTTGCGCGAAGGCGACAGGGTCGTGGTCGATCCCAACCTCACGTGCGGCAGGTGCCGCTATTGCCGCATGGGAATGCCTAACATGTGTGAGAACATGACCACGCTCGGAATCTTCATGGATGGCGGGTTCGCCACTTACAACGTAGCGCCCGCGCAGGCCCTCCACAAGATCTCGAAAGCCGTTCCGCCCGACGCGGCGGTGTTTGCGGAGCCCCTCTCTTGCGTGGTCAACGGCACCGAGAAAGTGCGGCTGCACCCTGGCGAGTCTGTGGTGGTGCTTGGAGCGGGGCCGATCGGGCTTCTGTTCATACAGGTATTCCGGGCTGCTGGCGCGGGCAGGATCATCGTTTCCGAAGTGGCTGAGGTGAGAGCTGAGGCTGCCAAGAGAAGCGGCGCCGACCTCGTAATAGATCCGCGCAGCACCGACGTCAAGGCGAGGGTAATGGCCGAGACAGGTATCGGCGCGGACGTCGTGGTGGATGCCGTGGGCGCTCTGCTGCCGGCGGCGCTGGATCTCGTGAGGCGCGGAGGCAAGGTGCTCCTCTTTGGGATGAACCAGTCTGTGGCGCCCCCGGTGGCCCAGTACTACATCACTCGCCACGAGGTCGCCGTGCTCGGCACCTACATAGCGAAGTACACGTTCCCGCCCGCCATCAAAGTCCTCGAGAGCGGGGCCATCAATACTGACGCCCTCATAACGCATCGGGTGGGCGTCGCCAACATAATCGAGGGCTTCGAGGCGATGAGGTCCGGGAAGGCCGTGAAGGTAGTCGTTACGCCCGATTAGAGAGGCTGTCCCGGAGCCCGCAACAACAGGAAAGGCAGGCGGACGAGCGGCGCGAGTCTCTGCTCTCGCCAGTCTCCGCTCTGAGCTTGCTTGGGCCCGGGGTGAGGGCCCAGGTGAGCGTGGGCAATTTGCGAAGGAAGGAGCGTCTCATATGGGCAAATGGGAACTGCCTCCGAAGAAGGGGCACATGGACGAACCGTCGGGTGTGTACCTGCAGAACATGACGATGAGCCAGATCCAGGAGCGTCTGAAGAAAGACGACATCCTCATCGTTCCCGTGGGATCCACTGAAAACCACGGGCCCAACGCGTGCATCGGCGAGGATACCTTCCTCGTGACGAGGATGGCCGAGGCCGTCGCTCTCAGGACCGGCTGCACCGTGGCTCAGCCGGTCTGGTATGGTTCCCACCCGTTCCACCACATGGGTATGCCCGGCACCGTGATAGTGCCAGAGGAGATATTCTGTGGCCTCCTCAAGTCGATGATGGCCGGGTTCTGGAACATGGGGTTCCGCAAGATGATACTCCTCAACGGGCACGGCCAAGAGTACGTCATCCCCACGGCGATACACCAGTTCGGGAAGACGTACCAGGTGCCGGCGGTCATAATCAACGTCAACTGGTACCACGCCGTGCAGGACCATTTCAGGCTGAAAGGACAGGGCGGCGTGTACGAGACTCCTTTCATCCACGCGGACGAGGTGGAGACGTCATGGAGCCTCGCGCTCTTCCCCGAGCTCATGGATCAATCGAAGGCGGTGGACACGACGCCCAGGGGCTACCTGCCCGAAGGGCACGTGGACAAGGCGGGCAACCTGCTTCACAGGCCGATAGCCTGGTACGGGCACATAGGGTGCGGCCCCGCGGAGTACGCAGCCACGCCCGAAGGGTGCGTAGGCAAGTCCACTCTCGCCGACCCGGAGAAGGCGAAGCCGGGCGTCGAAGCCTTCCTCGACTATATGGTGAAGCTGCACGATGACATCCTCAAGGCGTTCCCACCCGGGAAACTCCCGCCCATCGAGGAGATGAGCCAGCGGCGCCGCGAGGACATCGAATCCGTCCTGAAAGGACCTCTTGCGCCGGGCGGGCGGAGCATCTACTCCCTGGTGTATCCGCCGGCGTGAGCGTTGCGAAGAGCGGCGCCGCAAGCGACACGGGTGGTGGGCCGCGTGGCCTAGGGGCAAGCGGCCCTCCGGTCTTGGGCCGTCGTGGCCGCGCGAACTACCGATGAACGACCGAGGTGACGTCGGAATGAAGCTGAGCATCGTGGTGAACGCGACGCCGAAGGCTACGCCGCTCGCCGCCGACATTCCGCTGGACGAGGCGCTAGGCCTGGCGGCAGAGGTGGGGTTCAGTGGCGTCGAGCTGGCGATAGGAGATCCCAAGAGCCTCGACGTCGCGTCACTGAAGCGTCTTCTCGCCGCCCACAGCCTGGAGGTCCCGGCGATCGGGACGGGGGCCGCATACGCCGAGGGATTCAGCCTGTCCCACCCGGACGCCGCACGGCGCGAGGGCGCCGTGTCCAGGCTGAAAGCCCACGTGGATCTGGCGGAGCAGCTTGGCGCGCTTGTGATAGTGGGGCTCATCCGCGGCCGCGCCCGCGACGGCCTTGGCGAGGAGCGTGCCACGGAGTGCGCATTGTCGGGGATGCGGGAGGTGGCCGAGTACGCCGAAGTAAGAGGTGTGAGGCTGCTCCTAGAGCCCATGAACCGTTTCGAGACGGACATCTGGAACACCGTTGAGGACGCGCTCGCGGTGGCTCGGGCCTCCGGCGAAAATGTGGGCCTGCTCGTGGACACTTTCCACATGAACATCGAGGAACCGTCGATCACGCGCTCGCTTCGAGAAGCGGCACCCAGGATCTGGCACGTCCACGTCGCGGACAGCAACCGCTGGGCACCGGGTTACGGACATCTGGACTTCCGCGAGATCGTGGGCACGCTGCGCGAAACGGGTTACGAAAGCTACCTTTCCGCGGAAATCCTGCACAAGCCGGACATCCGCTCGGCGTATGCCCGAACTCGCGAGCACCTGGCGCCGCTCCTATGGACCCCGGGACCCGCCGCTGGGTGGGCGACGCCAGGTAATCGGTAGGTGCCCGGGAGGAGGGCGGGCGAGCGGTCGTCGGCATCAGAGTCAGGGAGCATGGGAGGTGCAATGGATGTCTGGGAGGTTTGGATACTCCATCGAAGGTTACGAGTTTCGGGCGCAGGACTTCTTGCCTGCGAGGGTCTGCGACGACATCGTTGACGTTAGGGTGAATGAGCCTGGGCTTGTAAGAGAGATAGCACAGAGCCGCAAGAGACGGCGCACGCTCACGCGCGATGGCAAGTTGACGATCCTGGCGACCGACCATCCCGCGCGCATGGTGACGAAGGTCGGCGATGACCCTGTGGCGATCGGCGACCGGTACGGCCTGCTTTCGCGCCTAGCCAGGGTGCTGACCGACCCCAGATTCGATGGGGTGATGGCAACGCCAGACATAATCGAGGAACTGCTCATCCTCGACTACCTCGTGCAGGAGGCGGGGGGACCCTCCTTCCTGGATGAAAAGGTCATCCTCGGGTGCATGAACCGAGGCGGGCTCGCGGGAGTCGTGTTCGAGATGGATGACACGATGACCGCCTACACCGCGGATTCCATCGCCGAAATGGGGCTCGACGGCGCGAAGATAATGTTCAGGTTGGATCCGGAGAACCCGGATTCCGGCAAGACGATCATGTATTGCGTGGAAGCCATCAACGAGCTGGTAGACTTGGGGATCCCGGTGTTCCTCGAGGCCCTTTTCATGCGGAGGGCCGACGGGAAACTCAAGACCCTCAAAGAGGCGGAAGCTCTCATCAAGATAGTGGGCGTCGCGGCGGGGCTCGGGAAGTCCAGCGCGTACACGTGGCTGAAGATCCCCTACTGCGAAGGATATGACAAAGTCGCAAGGGCCACGACTTGTCCCATACTCATGTTGGGTGGCGAGTCGACGGGCGATCCCACAGGCATACTCGAGGAGTTCGCCGCGGGAATGCGCGCTGGGGCCACGGTCAGGGGCGCGCTCGTGGGAAGGAACGTGACGTTTCCCGGCAAGGACGATCCAAGGGCCGTGGCTGTGGCTGTGAGCGAGATAGTCCACAGGGGGCTGGACGCGGAGGCAGCCACGCGTGTGCTCATGGAGACGCGCGGAAAGGACATGGACGCGATAACCCGCTACTTCAGCTGAGTGGTGCGACCGGCTGACAGGCTCGCGGCTCGCTCGCTGTTCGGCACAGGGCCCGCCAGGGGTGAGCCCGCCCGGGCCAGGGCGCAGCGGTCAGCGGTTTGAAACGGGAGGATGATTGGCATGCCGCTGAAGGGCAATGCAGTTGTCGGACAATCCGGCGGGCCGACCGCGGTGATAAACGCGAGTCTAGCGGGCGTGATCGAGGAGGCTCTGGAACACGCTGAGATTCAGGGCGTGTACGGTGGGGTGCACGGCGTTCTGGGGATGCTCAGGGAGGACTTCATCGATCTCGGCAAGCAGGATCCCTCCGTTATCCGGAGGCTCAGAGCAACACCTTCCGCGGCCCTAGGATCGTGCCGCCACAAAGTGTCCCCGGAGGATTGCGCGAGGCTTGTGGAGATCTTCAAGAAGTACGATATCCGCTACTTCTTCTACATCGGCGGGAACGATTCCGCCGACACCTCCAACAAGGTGAGCAAGGCGGCCAAAGAGGCAGGCTATGAGCTTGCCGTTGTGGCGGTTCCCAAGACGATAGACAACGACCTCGCGGTGACGGACCACTCTCCGGGCTACGGGAGCGTCGCGCGATGGGTCGCGACCGCGGTCAGGGATGCCGGGCTGGATACCGAAGCGATCGGGGTCGTGGACAACGTCAAGGTGATCGAGGTCATGGGCAGGAACGCGGGTTGGATCACCGCTGCCACCGTGCTTGCGAGGGACCACGAAGACGCGGCTCCGCACCTCGTCTACCTGCCGGAACGGCCGTTCAACCCCGAGAAATTCCTCGCGGACGTGAAGGCCGTGTACGACAGGCTCGGGCACTGTGTGGTGACGGTGTGCGAAGGGCTGAAAGACGAGGCAGGGAGGTACGTCACGGCCTCATCGCGGTCCATCGACACGGACAAGTTCGGCCACAAGCAGCTCGGCGGGGTCGGAGAGTTCCTCTGCGACCTCGTGGCGACGAACCTCAAGATCAAGGCGAGGTGTGACAAGCCCGGGACGATCCAGAGGGTATCTGCTGCGCTGGCCTCGCCGGTGGACGTCGCGGAAGCCTATGAGGTCGGCCGATACGCCGTGAGGTGCGCGATCCAGGGGGTGCTGGACAAGATGGTGGTCATTACGCGGAAGCCTGGACCCACGTATGAGGTGGATTTCGGGACCTGCGACTTGGCCATCGTCGCAAACGCAGAGAAGCACGTGCCGAGCGAGTTCATAAGCGAAGCAGGTAACGACGTTACCGAGGCGTTCATCGAGTACGCGTTGCCTCTCATCGGCGGGCCTCTCGAGCCGTACGCGAGGCTGAAGCGTGTTGCAGTGAGGGCTTGAAGACCGGGGGTGTCCCGAAGTTGCACGGCGGGATGCGTCGTGGAAGCCAAACGGGGCCGCTACCTGGACGGGCATCGCAAGCGATGAGTAGCGGAGCAAGACACTCAAGATATTGGACTAGAGCAAGTTCCGAAGACTAGAGCAACTTCCGACAACCGAATTACAACGGACGGACAGGCAGGAAGCACCCTTGGCGACTCGGGACCACCGTCCGGTCTCCCATCGTAAAGGGGGGGGAGGTGGGAGACAGTCGGTGCGTTGGTCGAGGACCTGATGGGACTGAGCGAAGGAAACCTCGAGAACGTGGAGTCTGACGCGAGCGGTTGTCAAATTCCCGTAAGTCCAGAAGGAGGGTTTCCGCATGAAAAGGCTTGTCGGGTTGATCTTGGTGTTGTGTTGCTCTCTTGTCTTGGGCGGGTTCGGTTCCGCGGCCCTGGCCGCTGACGAGATGACGTTCTACGTCATTGCCCATGCCGGTCCGGGCGATCCATTCTGGGCGGTGGTGCAGCGTGGCGTGCAAGACGCCGGGAAGGCCCTCGGTGTCAGAGCGATCTTCCAGGGGCCGGCCGGGTACAACGTTCCCGAGCAGGTCGCCATGTTCAGAGCGGCCGTGGAGGCCAAGGCAAGCGGGATCGCCACCACGATAAGCGACGCGAGGGCGTGGGCCGAGCCGATCAAAGAGGCCAGGGGGCGCGGCATTCCTGTAGTCGCCATCAACTGTAAAGAGCCCGCGGAGCTTCGGGGGACGATTCCCTACATGGCATACATAGGCATGGACGAGTACGAAGCGGGCAAGATGGCGGCGCGTCAGATCCTGCCGAAGTTGAAAAAAGGGGCGCACGCGGTCGTTGCGATCCATCAAGCGGGCCACGTTGGCCTGGAGGCCCGCGCGAAGGGCATCAGTGAGGTGATCACCCAAGAGCTTGGCGGAAAAGTCGACAAACTAGACATAACGCAAGACGCCACACAGGCCATCGGTATCCTGCGCAGCTACCTGAAAGCCAACCCAGATACGGCGGCCATCTTCACTCTCGGCCCGCTGGGGGCGATTCCGACGATCAAGATGATCAGGGACGACGGTCTGAAGGGGAAGGTCCTCATGGTGTCCTTCGACCTCGACCCCACCGTCATCCAGGCCATCTCGGAGGGGATCTGTGAGGGGACCGTGGACCAGCAGCAGTACCTCCAGGGTTACATGGCTGTAGTGGAGCTCTATCTGTGCGCCAAGTTCAAGCTGAACCCCGCTGATTACGACACGGGCAGGGGCTTTGTCACGGCGGAGACCGCAAGCGCCGTCGCGTCCCTAGTGAAGCAGGGCTATAGATGAGCTGCGCGATAGGCCTCGCAAGAGATGCGGGGAGGGGCTCCTCCCCGCATCTCGCCAAGGAGGGGTGGGCATGCGGATGAAGGCGCTGCTGGGCCACCGCGAAGTCGGAGTGGCCGTGGCACTTGTCGCGGTATACGCGGTCTTCATATCCATGAAGAAGGAGTTTCTGAGCGCGGGCACGTTTGGGGACATCGTCACGGTGGCGGCCGAGCTCGGCACCGTGGCGGTGGGAATCAGCTTTCTCATGATAGCCGGGGAGATGGATCTATCGGTCGGGTCGAATTTCGCCCTCACAGGCATGCTCTTGGCTATGCTCGTCACGCGCTTGTCGTGGAGTCCGTACCTTGCCTTTGCCGTCGTCCTGGCTTGTTCTGCGGGAATCGGCGCGCTGAACGGTCTCGTGACGCTGAGCGCAAGGATACCGTCGTTCATAACGACCCTTGGCGCAATGATGTTCTGGAGAGGGGTGGCGTTGTACCTGACGCAGGGCTGGCCGATCAGTGTGTTCGCCGACGTTCCACTCCTGAGATGGCTGGGAGGAGCCAAGGTATATCATACGTTCCATATCTCCGCTGCGTGGTGGCTCGTGATAGGCGCCGTATTCTGGGTGATCCTGCAGAAGACGGCCTACGGGAACTGGGTGTTCGCGACAGGAGGCAAGAGAGCTGCAGCCCGAGCTCTCGGCGTTCCCGACATTAGAGTCAAACTCGTCAATTTCATCCTCGCGGGCGTAATGGCTGGTCTTGCAGGGTGTTTTCAGCTGGGCAGGATGGGATCGATGTCTCCAGTGTGGGGACAGGACCTGCCGCTCGAAGCCATCGCAGCGGCGGTCGTGGGCGGGAACTCCCTTACGGGGGGCGTGGGCAGCATCCTCGGGGCCATGTTGGGCGCGGTCACGATGGCGTCCATCAGGATCGGCCTCGTCATGGTGGGAGCGCCGGCTTACTGGTACATGGCGTTCGTCGGCTTCATCGTCGTGGCTGCGGTGGCGCTCAACGTGAAGCTGGGGGAGGTGATATCGTGGCACAGGTGACGTCGGCTTCGGCAGAGTCGAGCGTACCCGACCTGGTAGGCCCGGCCGAGTCGGGTGCAGTGCCGCTCATGCAAGGGGTCGGCCTTTGCAAGCGCTTCGGCAAAGTCACGGCTTTGGAAAGCGTCGACATAGCCATACGGCGTGGCGAGGTCACGGGGCTGGTAGGTGACAACGGCGCCGGTAAGTCCACGCTCATCAAGATCCTTACGGGGGTGTACCGACCGGACGAAGGGGAGCTCCGCTTCGAGGGCCGGAAGGTGGAATTCGCGTCCCCGAAGGACGCCAGGAAGCTCGGCATCGAGACGGTGTACCAGGATCTTGCGCTCATCGAGAACATGAGTATAGCGAGGAACTTCTTCCTGGGCGCGGAGCCTCAGCGCAGAGTGGGGATTCTCCGTCTGCTCGACGCCAAGAGCATGCGGGCTGTCACGGAAGAGGCCCTAAGGGATATCGGCATCCGCGTCAGGTCTGCGAACGACGAGGTCTCAGTTCTCTCTGGCGGGGAGCGCCAGGCGATAGCCATCGGGAGGACCATGCATTTCGGCGGCAAGCTACTCATCCTGGACGAGCCGACGTCCGCTCTTTCCGTCCACGAAACCAACAAGGTCCTGTCTTACATCGACGAGGCTCGCAAGCGGGGGCTGGCTGTGATATTCATCACTCACAACCTGTATCACGTGTACCCCGTGGCAGATCGGATAGTCGTGCTAGAGCATGGGAGAAAGGTTGGGGATTTCGGGAAGGACGAGATCTCCGTGGAGGAGCTCGTCCAGATCGTTTCCTTCGGAGCGCGGGGGATGACACCGGCAAAGCGACAGCACGAAGAAAGGCAGAATGACGGCGGCGACGACAGCGGGCGCTAGAGCGGCGCTGGAGCGACGCTGGAGCAATGCAGCGACGATGGGGAATGGGAGGCGCTCGGACGATGCCGGGAATGGAGAGTTTGAAGGCTAGAGCAAGAGAGCTACTGAAGGGGTTCAAAGGGGATAGGTACGCGTTCGGCCTCGGGGTCATCGACAAGGTAGGCGAGTTCGCTTCCGAGTTCGGGAGGAGCGCTCTCGTGGTGGCGAACCGCGCCGACTGGTTCAAGCACGTGGTGGATCCGGTGATGGAATCGCTCGCCAAGAGGGGAGTGCGTCTCTCTGGCGACCGGATCGTCCCGGACGCCGCACCCAACGCTCCAAGGGAGGATGTGTACCGCATCGCCACATACGTGCTTCAGTTCAAACCGGACTGCCTCATTGCGGTGGGAGGAGGCAGCACCATCGACGCTGTCAAGGCGGCGAACGTGCTCGCAACGCTCGGAGGATACGAGCCGGAGATCGACCCGTATTTCGGAACTGGGCAGGTTAGCGCAGCGCTCGCCAAGACGGGCAAGAGGCTACTACCCATGGTGGCGGTTCAGAGCGCTGCGAGTTCTGGAGCGCATCTCACAAAGTACTCCAACGTGACCGACCCAGTGGCCGGCCAGAAGAAGCTCATCGTGGATGAGGCGATAGTGCCGTCACGCGCAGTCTTCGACTATGCGGTCACCAAGACCGTGCCCAAGGGAATGACGCTTGACGGGGCTTTCGACGGGATAGCCCACTGCCTCGAGGTGTTCTTCGGGATAGGCCTGCAAAAGTATGACCTGGCGAGGGAGATAGCCGAGGTCGGCATCGAGCTTGCGGTGGCCAACATGGAGAAGGTCATCGAGGACCCCGAGAACGAGGAGGCTCGCGAGGCGCTCGGGCTCGCCACGGACTTGGGCGGGTACGCCATCATGGTGGGAGGCACGAACGGTGCTCACCTCACGAGCTTCTCGCTGGTGGACATAGCGAGCCACGGGCGTGCGTGCGCCGTGATGAACCCCTACTACACCGTGTTCTTCGCCCCGGCTGTGGAAGATCAGCTTCGCGTGGTTGGCGAGATATACAGGAAGTATGGGTACATCGCTGCTGATCTCGACAGGCTGGACGGGCGCGACCTGGGCGTGGCAGTCGCGAAGGGAATGGTGAGCCTCAGCAAGAAGGTTGGTTTCCCGACGACGCTCGCGGAGATCGCGGGGTTCACGGACGAGCACATCGAGCGAGCCATGGCCGCCGCCAAGGATCCGCAACTCGACATGAAGCTGAAGAACATGCCGGTGTCGCTTTCGGCGTCGCTCGTCGAAGAGTACATGAGGCCGATTCTCCTTGCTGCCAAGACAGGGGATTTCGGCCTGATCAAGAACATGAAGTAGGGGACGCAGAAGCGCGCTCAATGCGCAGCGAGGCGCGTAGTTGGAGCAACATGGGCCGAGTTTGAGCGTTCAGGATGGGCGGTGCTTCGAGATGGCGAAGTTTTCGATGGTGTTCGGAGCGGAGTCGATCGACGTTGAGCTTCCAGCTGAAACGGTTTGCCTATCCATGTCGGAGCCTGGGCCGCTTGGGGATCCGTCGCGGGCTATCAAGGAGACCCTCGCGAGGCCTATAGGCTCGCCGAGCCTTGATGAGATCGTGCGGCGCAAGCGCAAGGAACGGCCTGAGGCGACCGCCGCCGTGGTCATCTCGGATAACACGAGGCCCGTGCCGTACCGGGGCGAGGGCGGCATCCTCGCGCCCGTCGTGGACACGCTCATTGAGGCTGGGATACGGCCAGACCGGATCGCGGTGATAGCGGCTACGGGCACCCACAGGGTGCTCTCCCGCGACGAGCTCGAGAGGATGATCGACCGGTCCGTCCTTGCTCGCGGGGTCAGGATCATCTGCCACGACTGCCGGGATCGGGCGAGCCTCGCGAGCTTGGGCACCACGTCGCGCGGGACTCGTGTGCTCATCAACAAGACCTATCTGGAATCCGACGTGAAGATCCTGACGGGGCTCGTGGAAAGCCATTTCATGGCGGGGACGTCGGGAGGACGCAAGTCCGTTTGCCCCGGCCTCGTCGGCGAGGAGAGCACGTACGTCTTTCACGGGCCGGCGTTTCTATCATCGCCCAACGCGCGCGATCTCGTCCTCGAAGGGAACCCCTGCCATGAGGAATCCCTCGAAGTCGCGAGGATGGCAGGGGTGGACTTCATTATCAACGTCACCTTGAATAGCAAGTTCGAGGTGACCGGCATCTATGCGGGAGACCTCGAGGAGGCGCACGTTGCTGCCACGAGGAAACTTGCGGAATACGTGAGCATCCCGATAGACAGGGAGTACGACATCGTCGTGACTCACGCGGGCTTCGTGGGGATCAACCACTATCAGGCCGCGAAGGCCGCGGTAGTGGCCATACCCGTGCTCAAGCAGGGCGGGAGGCTCGTCATGGGAGCGCTCAACGTGGACGCAGACCCTGTCGGAAGCGCCACTTACAGGACGGTCTTGCACCTCTTGGCGCTGCATGGGCCGGAGGCGTACATGCGCCTCATTACGAGCTCCGACTGGAGATTCGTGCCCGACCAGTGGCAGGTGCAGATGTGGGCGAAGGTATTTGCCAAGATCCCAATGGCGAACTTCACATACTGCGCGCCGCACATCACACCCAAAGATGCGGCCATCCTGCCGGGGCGTGACGGCAACTTGCTCCTGCCTCCCGAGAGGCGGTACTCGCGCTCGCTTGCGGATTTGGCGCGCATGGTCGAGCTCGCCGTGGGCGAGGCGGTGGAGGAGTACAGGGCAAGGTTCGACGGTCAGAAGAGGGAGGGCGTCAGCCGGACCAGTCCCACCATAGCCTACCTAAAGGACGGACCCTACGGCATCCCTGTGCGCAGCGTGTGAATCCGGGCAGCGCTGTGATTACACGGGGCGCGGAGGGGCGATCCTGCTGAGGGCGAACGCGAAGACGGCCGACGCGCGACGCCAGGTTTCCGCGCGATCCCAGGGTGCAGAGGTTTGACGGCCCTTCAGAAGAACCTCTCGATCACCTCGGCAATCGCGCACTCCTCGTTCGATTTCGACACGAAGCCCGCGTGTTCTTTGAGTCCTGGAGCCGCGTTCGCGACCGCCACGCCCAGACCTGCAGTCTGGATGAGAGACAGATCGTTAGGTCCGTCTCCTACGGCCACGACTTCTCTGGGATCGATCCCGAGGTGCCTGCAGAGAACGAGAAGAGCTGCGCCTTTGGAGACGCCGGGCGGCAACACCTCGAGGTACGTAGGCTCCGACTTCGTGATGGACACCCTCGGAAGTCTGGCGTGTATGGCGCGGCGCAGGCCTTCCAGCACGTAGTCATCCCCGATGATGAGGATCTTAGTGGGTCTCTCGCGGCGAGGCGTCTGTTCGAGGAAGCGCGCGAGGTCGCCCACTTCCGCCCATCGGATGCCGTCCTTCGCTGCGTGAGCGAGCAAGGCTTCGCTCGCGCGCCGCACGTACACGCCACCGCTCAAGTGAAGCGCGGGGTGAACGTCGAACGAGGAAGCGAGCTTGAGCACGTAGGCCGCGGCTTGCCTCGAAAGACACCTTTCGAAAACGACCTCGTCGAGGGACAGGTCCACGACCTTGGCTCCGTTGTATAGAATCGCCGGTACGTTCGTCTCGAGGGCCCTCGCGTAAGGTCGCACCGAGTCTTCGTTGCGACCTGTGGCGAACGTGAACAGCGCTCCGGACTCCGCAAGCCGCCTTATCGCTTTCGCGTTTTCCTCGGGTACCCTTTGCTGGGAATCCACCAGGGTTCCGTCTATATCAGTGACAAGAAGCCTATACCTCAAGCTATGCTGCCCCCCAGGCATGAACGGGTTGTGCGTGCCGGCGAGTGCAACCGGTTCAAGTCATGGACAAGTCGACCGGATGAGCGACCCATCAGCGGGCTCCCGCCGTGCGATCACGATGGCGCCGCCGGCAGCAGATGCACGCTCTTGGTCCTCAGGTTGACTCCGACGCGGCTGCCGCGGCTCGCGCCCTGGTCGCACGACGCCTCTTCGATAGAGGGGTCTATTTGCTGAAGCGCCGCTATGCCCGCCTGAATCCCCGTGGGCATGTTCCTGAATATGAATAGCAGGACGATTATAGCAGCCGTCCCCGTAAGGATCAACGGAGGCTGATTGAATGCCAGGATGTAGCCGATCCCGACCACCGTTCCTGGTGCAGCGAACGTCAGCATCGACGTCAGCTCGAGCGCACGCCGCCCGAAGAACTTCTTCCTCACGACGAGGAAGGCTATGATCATCGCGAGCACGCCCGTGATGGGTGTGGCCACGGTGGACAGGAACAACGTATCTTTGATGTACTCCCATCCTATCAAGAAGACGTGATGATAGTTGGCCACGGTCAGCCGGCACTCCGCGCCCCGCAGGCTGACGCACGAGCCCACCAGGACGATGCCGTTCCGTCCTCGGCCTGTTAGGCTTCTGGAACCGTTCCCAATGCTTACGGTCCATATATTCGCCATGTCGCGCCCAATACCTCCTGGCGTGAGCGGAACGGCCAGCGCGGCGAACACGGTCTTTCCGCTCACGCGGGTGGCGCGAGGCCGACGATCCTTCTCGTTGTCATTCATTGCCGGCCCGGCTGGGTGCCATCATTCCAGGTCTGGCGACTCGTGGCGTGTCACGGTGGGGAGGTGCAGAGGCGATGGACAAGGAGGACTGCCGTCAGACGACATACGACAGCCGACGCGCGGTATTCCCGGTGCATTCCAAGGTCAGCGCGAGATGCAATCAGGAAGTCCTTGACATCATCTGCGTCACTTGGTAAACTCAAAGCGGGCAACATGCCAGACGTCTGACAACCTGTTCTCGCATTACATCTTCGCACGCTGCATCCTCGATTATGCGCCATGCGAGGTGAACCTAGTGAACATTGCCGGCGGTGAGCGTGAGCGGTCTTCTGACGACATGTCCTCCAGACTCAAAGACGACCCGAGGCCTCTCTATCTCAGGGTAGCCGACGCCATCCGCGAAAGCATCACCTCTGGACGATTCGACGACGCGACGAGGCTGCCCTCTGAGACGGAGCTCACGAGGGTCTTTGGCGTAAGTCGGACCACCGTGCGCGAAGCCCTGAGTGCGCTCGAACGCGACGGGCTCGTCAGCAGGGCTCACGGAAAGGGGACCTTCGCAAGGAAGCCTCAGTTCATATTGAGCCCCGGTCCGGCCCGGAACAGGGGATTCACCGAGACGGTGAAAGCCATGGGGCTGACCCCCGGCACATCATACCTCAGTTTCAACTGGGAGCCCGCAGACCCCGAGTTCGCGCAGAGCCTGAACGTCCCGGTGGGCTCCCCGCTCGCGGTCATAAAGCGCGTGAGGACGGTGAACAACGAGCCCGTCGAGTACGCCGTGGATTGGGTGCCGGAGAAGGTCATCGGTCGTGACATGTCCGCCGAGACATTCCCCGTGTCCCTTTTCGAGTACCTTCGTGAGCAGCGAAACGTCGTGTTCGGGTACTCCGATCTCACGATCGAGTCAGTCCTCCCCAGCGCCTACCTGGCGGGGATGCTTCACTTGGAGCTGAACATGCCGGTACTGCTCATCGAGGAGACGTGTTACGCTCCAGGAGGCAGCCCCATTCTGCACTGCCGCAACTATCATCGAAGCGACCGGTACAAGTTCAGGATACGCGTTTGATGCGGCACTTGACACGAGACTCGGCGCCCACGGGGGTCGTAGTATGCTGGACGTCCTCATAATAACGCCTTGCATATTCGGCGACGTCATCTTCACCGGGCTGTGTGAAATGCCTTCTTTGGGCCAGGAGATCTACTCGCGCGGGTTCGGCTTCTGTCCGGGAGGGCTGGGCGCGAACGCCGGGATCGCCATGGCGAGGCTGGGCATGAAGGCTGCCGTCGTCTCGCGTGTGGGGCGCGACCTGCTCGGCGATCTGCTCTGCCGGAGACTGGACGCCGAAGGCGTGGACGTAAGCCGAGTCGTGCGAACCGAGTCTCTTCCCACCGCCGTGAGCGTGGCTCTGTCCTTCGAACGAGATCGCTGCTTCGTAACATACCCACATCCGTCGCGCCTCGTGGAGCCCCTTCCCATCGATGTCGAGTCCGTCAGGCTCGCGCGACATGTCCTCGTGAGCGGGCCGGACGTCACGAGAGAGAATCTTTCTCTCATCCGCGACATGAGTGTGGGCATCACCTTGGACGTCGGATGGGATGCCACGAACGACCCCGACGCAGTCCTCGACCTCCTCCGGTTCGTCGACGTTTTCGTTCCGAATGAGGTTGAGGCCTGCGGCATCACCGGCACGCGTGACCCGCGAGATGCCATCGAGGTCCTCAGCAGGTACGTGAGCATGCCGGTGATCAAGCTAGGGGCGAGGGGATCCATGGCCATCAAGGATGGCCGCCTCGTTGAGGTGCCCTCGATTGAGGTTGAGCCCGTGGATACTACGGGGGCGGGCGACGTTTTCGCCGCGGGGCTGTTGTACGGGTATCTCCATGGCTGGGGAATCGAGGAATGCTTGAGACTGGCAAACGTGTGCGGGGCCCTGTCCACTCAGGGCGTGGGGGGAGGCTGCTCTGCACCCCGCTGGAGCGACATCCGCAGGGTCGCGCCGGACTTGCCGGCAGTCTGAGTATCACCGGTGCTATTGGACTGTGGTGCGATCAGACTGCACGGTTTCACCACTGTAACTAGTGGAGGGTGATCCATGAAGCTGACCATTCTTGGAGGAGCCGGCGTGAGGACGCCCGCGTTCGTTCAGGGAATCCTGAAAGCGTCCTCCGATCTCGGGGTAGACGAGGTCCACTTGACCGATTCTGACGCCGACAAGCTACATCTCATCGGCTTCATAGTCAGGGAGATGGTGGCGAGGGCCGGGGATCCGTTCCGGCTGAACCTCTCCACGGACGCCCGCGAGGCCCTGGTCGACGCCGACTTCGTCGTGAGCGCGCTCCGGGTCGGAGGACTCGAGGGCAGGGCCATAGACGAAGCCGTGGCTCTGCGCCACGGCGTGATAGGGCAGGAGACGACGGGCCCCGGCGGGATCTGCATGGGCCTTCGGACCATCCCTGTTATGCTCGACTACGCGAAGCTGATCGCGGAGCTCGCCCCGAAGGCGTGGCTCATCAACTTCACGAACCCCTCAGGCATGATAACAGAGGCCATCCTGTCTCACGGTGGGATGAATAGGGTGGTGGGAGTCTGCGACGGGCCTTCATCGATGGTTCGCAGGATCGCGGCGGCCTTGGGAGTGAACGAATCCCGCGCGTACTTCGACTACTTCGGCCTCAATCACCTTGGATGGTTGAGGGGTGTGTACGTCGATGGTGAGGACGTACTCGGCCCCATGCTGTCCAGGCTGGACGAGCCGGGCGTGCGAGAGCGCTTGGGAACGCTGCACGAGATATCCATCTTCGGTGCGGAATTCGTGAGGGAGTTGGGCGCCATTCCCAACGAGTACCTCTATTACTACTATTACAACCGCGAAGCCTTGGAACACATCCGGCGTGCAAGGGAAAGGCGAGGTCAGTTCCTCCTGAGGACAACGAGGGAGCTGCTCGGGAGACTCAGGGCCGCGGTAGCCAAGGGCGATGCGGCGCTCGCCCTAAGAGAATACACCGAATACATGGACACGCGGCACAGGATGTATATGAGGACGGAGACCGGCACCGACCAGCCGGACGAAGAGGCCGCGGTGCAAGAGGTAACCTCGGCGGAGACACGGGCGGAGATCCCTCGAGAGTCAGAGCAAGACCGGGCCCACGACGATACCGATGGCGACGGTGGGTACGATCGCATCGCGCTCGGCGTGATGAAGGCCGTGGCGCTCAACTCGAACCGGGTGATGATCCTGAACACGAGGAATGCCGGGTCCATCAAGGGACTCGACGACGACGTCGTCGCCGAAGTGCCGTGCGTGGTGAGCGCTGACGGGGTGCGCCCGATCGCCGTGGGTTCGATTCCGAACGAATGCCTCGGGCTCATGCAAATCGTCAAAGAATGCGAGAAGCTCACGATCGAGGCCGCAGTAACCGGCTCGTACAATGCGGCGTGGAAAGCCTTGGCGCTTCATCCGTTGGTTCCGTCGGTCGCTGCCGCCCGGGAGATCCTCGACGATTACTTGAGCGCTCACGGGCGCAGCCTGTCGCACATTCGCAGGCAAGGCAGCAAGCGACAAGGCTCAGGCGGGAGGTGAGAGGCGCGGACGAACTCATTTGAGTCCGGGTCGGGTCGGTTGGAGTCTGGACACGGTACAGGACATGTGACCGCGATGCAAGGTATCTGAGAGGAGGTTAAGGTCCTGATGATTACCGCGAAACGTGCAGTAGTCATGTGTGTCCTGGCGATCTTGGTCATGGGCCTTGCGCAGGGGTCGCTGGCGGCCACGAAGACCGTCAACGTACTGTGGGGAGACGTCCTCACGCGCGGGGTTTGGGAACAGTATGCCGAGAAGTTCGAGAAGGAGACCGGCATCAAGGTAAGCACCGTGAACGTGACGTACGATCAGCGTTTCGACAAGATAGTCACTTCGGCCATGTCTGGGGTTGGCACTTATGACGTTGTGCAGCTCGACACCATCTGGACTCCGCAGCTCGCGGAGGCGGGATGGCTCCTCGACATCACGGAGCTCCTGCCTCAGGAAAAGAGAAAGACCATAACCCCGGCCGCCCTGGACGCAGTTACGTACAAGGGCAGGCTCTACGGACTCCCGTTCTTCAACAGCGCGAAGCTCCTGTACTACAATGAGAAAATGCTGCAAGAGGCGGGATTCTCGCGTCCGCCAAGGACCCTGACCGAGTTCCGCGACTACGCGGTCGCTCTCACGAAGGGTTCCGGAGAGAACAAGGTGTGGGGCACCGTCTGGTCTTGGGCTCAGGATGAATGTCTCATCTGTGACTACGTCGCCCTCGTTCATGCGTATCCCGATGGCAAGGTATTCGACGAATCCGGCAAGCCGGCGTTCAACAGGGGTGGCGGGGTGAAAGCCCTCCAGTTCATGGTGGATCTCCTTCACAAGTACAAGGCTGCGGACCCGGCTTCCCTCACTTATCATGAGGACAGCGTAAACAAGATGCTGGCCGCGGGGAAGGCCGCGATGATATTCAACTGGGAAGGTGCCGTGGCCGAGGCTGACGACCCGAAGACATCCAAAGTGCCTGGTCAGGTAAGGGTAGCCCTGATCCCGGCGGAGCCTCCCATCGTGAGCTCGACAACGCTCGGGCCCGAAGGGCTTGCCATAATGAAGAACGCTCCCAACAAGGAAGCCGCCCTGAAGTTCATCGAGTACATGACGAGCCAAGAGATTCAGAAGGCCATCTTCTTGAGCGGGGGGTTCTTCCCCGTTTACGAGGCGCTCTACAACGATCCGGACCTGGGCACGAGAGTGCGCGACTTCTCCGTGTACGGGGAGCAGTTCCGCTACGGGCACGCCAGACCGAAGGTGGGTGCGTACACCGAGATCTCGGACATACTGCAACTCGAGCTCCATAACGCTCTGTTGCAGAAGAAGACTCCACAACAGGCTCTGGATGACGCGGCCGCGAAGATCGAGAAGATCGTGAGTAAGTAGGCTACAGCCTGATTCTACGGCTGGGGCGCATTCGCGGTGCGGTCCAGATCGGCTGCCCAGCGACCGAAAGGTGAGCGCATGGGCGAAGGACAGGCCATCCCGGGGCTCCGCGTGGGCAGAGCGGGCGAGAACGCCTAAGTGCAGAAGTGAGGCGGGCGGCGCTGCCCAGGCGTGGCCCCGGGAGAAGGCCGTGTGCCGCGCAGACCCAAAGCCGACAGGCCGACCTGGCACCTATCATGCCGCCGTTTGAGAGGAATGGGGGGAATGAGTGTGGCGCGAGCCCGGTCTCAATTTCCTGCACACCGAGCCCGCTTGGACGTTCGCGAGCGATTCACCGCGCTGTCATTCGTGCTGCCGGCTCTTGTCGCGATCGCGGCGGTGTTTGTGTACCCCATGTTGAACTCCCTGTACCTCTCGTTCTTCCGGGTAGAACTCGCCAAGCCTTGGCTAGGAAGGCCGTTCGTGGGGCTGGGTAATTACGTAGAGGCTCTCACGAACCCGGAGTTCTGGGCGTCCGTGGGAAGGACGGCTTACTTCACCGTCCTTTCTGTAGGGCTTGAGCTCGTTATCGGGATCGCGGCAGCGGTGGTGCTCAACGAAACCTTCCCGGGGCGCTCCGTCCTGCGTGCGACGCTCTTGATCCCCTGGGCCATGCTTACCATAACCAACGGCTTGATGTGGATGTGGATATTCAACCCGAACTACGGGTTGTTCAACGCGGTCCTTTCGAGACTGGGCGTTCTGCATTCGTACCGGGCGTGGCTCGCCGAACCGTTCTGGGCAATGCACGCGGTCATCCTGGCGGACGTGTGGAAGATGACGCCGTTCATGACTTTGCTCATACTCGCGGGACTGCAACCGATACCCGACGAGATATACGAGGCGGCCGACGTGGACGGCGCGTCTGGATGGAAGAAGTTCTGGCTTGTCATCCTGCCGCTCCTCAAGCCCACCATTCTCGTGGCTGTGGTGCTCAGGACCATGGGAGCATTCAAAGTCTTCGACGTGATCTACGTCATGACGTCAGGCGGCCCGGCGAACGCTACCAAAGTGATCACGTTCTACACGTACGGGGAGGCCTTCAGATACTTCCACGTCGGGTACGGGTCAGCCCTGTCGTGGTTGGTGACGCTGGCCTTGCTCGCCCTTGTGGCGATGTACGTAAAGCTGTTGGGGTCCGGCGTGGAGCTGTCTTGACCATTGGTGAGCTTGACATCGGCCACGGGCGACGGGAAGCCGGTCGGCGGCAGCGGATCATCTGGTTTGCTGCCGAACGTGGAAGCGGCTCGGGACAACTGGCAACCTGGGGCAAACGGAGGCCCGGCGCACAGGGCGTCAGAGGACAGGTCGCTCGCCGTGATGGTCTCTATGCTGTGGGACGGGCCGATGCCTAGCCGCTGCCCGGCCGCTGCTTGGAGGAAAAGACGGCGGCTGCCGGCCGCTACCGGTTGAGAAACGGTGTGCGACATTGGCGTGACAGTGCGATCAGTGTGATCGGCGTGGCTGAAATGGTGAGGAGGAACCGGGATGGCTGGCTACACAAGCGATCGCACCCAGACGGAGGCGTGCGACAGTATCGTGAAGGCGCCGCGCGCAGGCGGTCGATCAACTCGCGCGAAACGTGGGTACTCGAGGCCGCGGCCTCGCCTCATTCCGAGACGCATGCTGTGGGCGGCGGTCGCGCTCATCGCCCTGTTCACACTCGGACCGTTCCTGTGGCTCGTCTCATCCAGCTTCCAGACCATGAGCGAGCTACTGAGCGTTCCTCCTCACCTGATACCGCACATGCCGACGCTGGAGAACTTCGCGCGTTTGTTCTCGCCAGAGAAAGCGGGAGTAAGCGCCATGGAGGGGTCAACGTTCGTTGCCGCCGTCACGAACAGCGTCGTCGTTTCCTCATGGACGACGATCATCTCACTCTTGCTCGGGACGCCCGCGGCATACTCGTTCGCGAGGTTGCGTTTGCCTTACAAGCGCCCGCTGCTCATCTTCATACTTGCCCTCACCATGCTACCATCGATGACGGTGATCATACCCCTCTACGTGCTCGGACAGCGGCTCGGTCTCCTTAACACGAGGCTGGCTTTGATCATAGCGTATACCACCTTCGGGCTGCCGTTCGTGGTGTGGATCATGAACGGGTATTTCTCGACGATCCCAAGAGAGTTGGAGGACGCCGCGCTGATAGACGGATGTACGCGTCCGTCAGCGTTCCTCAGGATCGCCGTGCCGCTTTCCGCACCCGGGCTTGCCGCGACGGCGATCTTCACCTTCCTTGCCGCGTGGGATGAATTCATCTTCGCGCTGGTCTTCACGTCAACGTACAGCGCCAAGACCTTACCGGTGGCGCTCGCAGAGTTCGTGGGGAGGTTCAGCATCGATTGGGGGCTCATGACGACCGGCGGGCTCGTTGCGACCCTTCCTCCGATCGTGATAGCGCTCGTCTTGCAGAGATACCTGATCACCGGGCTCACGTCAGGGGCGGTGAAGAGCTAGTCAGCGCGGGGCAGAAGGACTGCACGATCGAGGCGTTGCTCAGTCTGGATTCAGGTGCCGAGACGAGGTGAACCTCACGACGAGGTGGTGGCCGCGACCGACGTCTGTCATCGTGGCCCGCATTCGTCCGAGGCGTGTTGCTGATCACACGAGATTGTCTCAGAGAATGTTTCCCGGGCGCTTTTCTGAGAAGGAACACATCGATCCTCGCCGAATGTACTTTGCTTGGGTCGCGTCATGCTGACGCCTGCCACCAACAGCCATCATCCGACACCCGACGTCCACGATCGCAATGGTCGCAGTGATGCCGTTGGCTTGGGCTACGGTTCCGAAGCCGGAGAGCAGGGCCGGCTTTCTCCGCCGCGAACTGGGCGAACTGGGACGGCGGCGCCACGTGTCCAGATACCCCGTGAGATGCTCCCCGTGAGATGCTCCCCGTGAGACGCTCAGGGCCGTGGCGAGAGAAGGGAACAGGCGAGACACTGGTAGCGACACCGCCGGGTGGCTGGACCGGTGATGGCCTCGGGCAGGCCGCACGGAACACATCAGGAACTCCAGCGGAAGCAGAAGAAGAGGCAGAGGAAGAGGCACGTGACATGAAAGACGCGACGAGCATTCAGCTTGCCGCACAGATCGAGGAACTCCGCCGAGAACTCAATCGCGCGGTCCAGAGGAATCGTCTGAATCTCCACGTCCCCTCCATCCAGGTGCTGAGCACGAGGCTTGACGGGCTCATCACGGAGTTCATGAGCCGCAGGGAGACGCCCGGTGCCAAGAACCCTCCTCCGTTTCCGCGACCAGCGCCCCTATCTCCTCGACAGGCGTACGGAAACCCTTTGGAGGTCTTTCCAAAGCCCGCAACATCGTGCCGTGCGTGGTTACAAGAGGAGTTTGGAAGATCGAAACTGGACGCGATGCGACTCATTCCCTGGGGGACGCACCTCTGCCAGTTCTACTTCAGTCGACAAGACTTGATCGACGTCGTCGTTCCATACTTCAGGGCAGGCCTGGAGAACGACGAATTCTGCATATGGATTGTCGGCGACTCTCTCAGTCGAACTGGGGCAATGGAGGCCATGGCGGCGGCAGTGCCTGGGTTCGAGTCGCACATTGAGAAGGGTCAGATGGAGATCATCTCGTGCTCAGAGTGGTACGTGAAGAACGGCGCGTTCAACTCGCAGAGAGTCTTGCGCGGCTGGGCGGCAAAGCTTTGCCGCGCTCTGTCCAGGGGATACGCGGGGATGCGGATCTCAGGAGAGACGGGTTGGCTGGAACCAAAAGATTGGGCGGCGTTCGCGGCCTACGAGAAGCAAGCGAATGAGCTCATTCGTGGTTGCCGCGTGAAGGCGCTTTGCTGCTACCCCATTGACAAGTGTGGGCACCGCGAGATAGAGGATGTGCTAAGGGAACATCGACTGGCCTTCATCAAGGACTCAGGCGGATGGCAGCTCGTCTAATGGCCTGGACGAGCTACGCGCCTCGGGACTCTCTGTCGCGGGGCTTCGGGGGCACGCGGTCGCACGCGTTCACTCCCCTCGACGCCGCACTACGACGCGCCTTTTCCACAGCCCGGTCCGGTAGTACACGAAGTTAATCAAGGTCCCCGAGACTGGCCCGGCGACTATGGCGATCCAAACGCCTTTGATGCCGATGCCCGGGACTCGCGAAAGCAGCGCGGCCATCGGCACCCTCACCAACCACAGCGAGACGAACGTCGAGAGCATGCTGGTGAAAGTGTCCCCGGCCCCGCGAAGCACTCCGGAGAGCGTGAACATGAGAGCGTACGGAACGTACGATATGGCCGCGTACCTGAGATACCCCGCGCCTATGGCGATGACGTTCGCGTTCTTCGTGAAGATGCCTATGAGGCCGGCCGGACCCGCGAGCACGGCGATGGACAACACCGCGGTGATCCCGCCCCCGAGCAGAACCGCCCAGCGCACGGTCTCGGACACCCTGTCGTCCCTTCCCGCGCCGAGGTTCTGACCGACGAGGGACGTGACCGCGATTCCGCTGCTCATGGCGGGCATGAAGGCGAACTGGTCGAGCCTGAGGCCCGCGCCGTATCCTGCCATGGCGATGCTTCCAAAGCGATTCACTATCGAGTTGACAGCGAGGCCGCTCAGCGAGACGAAGGTCTGCTGCACCCCTGCAGGCAGCCCGATTCGGGAGAGGAGGCCGAGGAGAGGGACGTCCAAACGCCACCAGTCGCGCTCAAACTTCAATAGCCCGGACGCCCGGTGCAAGTGAGTGAGGGCGATGATGGCGGAGAACCCCTGAGCGAGCACTGTGGCAAGCGCCGCGCCTGCGACCTCCATCCTTGGAACCGGGCCTGCGCCAAGGATGAAGATCGGGTCGAGGATTATGTTCGTCACCGTAGCGTACGCAAGAAAACGCAGGGGGGTCCTCGAGTCACCCAGACCTCTTAGGATGGCGCTTGCCGCGTTGTAGAGGAACATACCCACGAGCCCGGACAGGAAGATTCCAAGGTAGTCGGAGGCCGCTTCGAAGACGTCGGGCGGCACGTTTATGAGATGCAGGAGGGCGTCTCTACTCAACAACCCGGCCACGGACAAGAGGATGCCCACCTCCGTCAGGAATACGAGAGAGTTCGTGACGACGTGACGAACCCGATCCCGCTCTCCGGCTCCGTATAGCTGCGCCACCAAGACCGTGACCGCCACGGTCAGGCCGAGCACCAGCGAAATCAGGGAGAAGATGATGGGAGCACTCACCGATACCGCGGCCAGCGCCTGGGGACCCAGGTACCTTCCCACCCAGAAGCTGTCGACAGTGTTATACGCTGCCTGGAGGAAGTTGCCCAGGAGCATCGGCACGGAAAACGCTATGAGGTGTCGTGGTATGCTGCCCTGAGTGAAATCGGTCACGCCTGAATGCATTGGCCTGGGAACTCTCCTTTGTGAGTGCGGACGCCCCCGTGGGATGGACAGGCCGAGAGCCGCCCGGTCGCAGGGAATGCGGGAAAGAGCAACCGGGGGTGGGAATGCTCGAGTTAGAAGGGGGCTCGTTCGAAGAGAATCGTAAGTCTTTGCCAGAAACGATCCGTCCGCTCGCGCGCTTACCAATCACATGATTATTCTTCCCGAGCGCGCCTTTCCCTGCAACCTTCATAGATCCGAATCGCGGCCGGAATGCTCGAGCTTCGAGGCCGAGGGGCGGGGCGGGCAGGGCTCATTTCGGGCGCCCCTGCCTGCACGCCATGTGGCATGTGAGGAACATGACACCACCGTCCGCTAGTCCATGAGGAAGCCCCCATTCACATCGATGATCTCGCCTGTGATGAAGTCCGCTCCTGGAGACAGGAGAAATCTCACCACGGCCGCGACCTCCTCGGGTTTCCCGAGCCGGCCCAGAGGAATGGCCGCCACGATGCTCTTTCTCTTTTCCTCCGACCACTCAGCGCTCATCTCCGTCGCGATGGCGTGCGGTGCCACGCCGTTGACGGTCACGCCGTAGGGAGCCATCTCCCTGGCAAAGGTTTTCGTCAGGGCATCGAGGGCTGCCTTGGATGGGCCGTAACCGGGAGCGGACGTGATGTCGCCTAACTTGCCGGCGACCGACGAGACGTTCACGATCTTGCCCCTTCTCTGGCGCTTCATGACGTCCGCCACGTGTTTGCAGAAGAGGAAGGCGCCGCGTACGTTAACGGCGAAGACCGCGTCCCAGTCGGCCGTGTTGATCTCCTCGCTCGTTCGCCGCCTGATGATGCCGGCGTTGTTGACCAAGGCGTCTATTCTCCCATACGCCGCGCAGATCTTCTGCACGACCCGCAGCACGTCGCTCTCTTCCGCCACGTTGCAGGGCTCGAATGCCACGCGTCCCGGGAGCTCGGCTTCCAGTGCGCGGCCTCGCTCGACGTTGACGTCGCACGCCACCACGAGATAGCCTTCGTCAGCCAAGGCGAGAGTGATGGCCCGGCCGATGCCGGCAACGCCTCCTGTGACAATGGCCACACGCTTGTCCACGATCCCACCTCCACACCTGGCAAGCTGGTCGAACTAACCGAATATCGCGTTGGGGATGAACGTCACTATTGGGGGGAAGAGGTACATGGCGATTATGACCAGGAGGATCGCCAGCGCGAACGGCCATCCTTCCTTCACGAAGCTGGTCACCGAACATTCCATGATCGAGCAGACGGAGTACATCGACAATCCCACCGGCGGGGTGAGCAATCCGAAGGCGCAGGTTATGACCATGAGCACCCCGAAGTAAACCGGATCCACTCCCAGCCGTTTCACGACAGGCACCAGAATGGCCGTCAGCAGTAGGATTATGACGGTGGAGTCCACGAACATCCCAAGGAACAACAGGAAGACCACGATTATGCCAAGGATGATTCTGGGATTGCGGCTGATACCCAGTAGGAGCTGCGACAGCGCCTGTGGCACCATCTCCCAAGTCATGGCGTAGCTGATGAGCGAGGACATGGCGATCAGGAACATGACCATGCCAACGTCCAACATGGTGAAACCCACGGCGCGCTTGAATCCTTCCCACGTCATCTCTCGGTACGCTAGTATGCCTACCGCCATCGCGTACACAGCCGCCGCCGCTCCCGCCTCTGACGGGACGAGCAGCCCGAAGCGCAACGTTATCAGGAGCAGGAGCGGGAAGAGGATGGCCCAGATTGTGTGGGCGAACGTCGGCAGGATCTCCCCGAGAGGGGCCATCTTCGGCCTTTCAGGCATATATTTCCTGCGGCGAGCCGTGAACGCCACTGCTGTTGCCAAAGAGGCTGACATCAGAAGACCTGGCCCTATGCCTCCCGCGAGCAGGCGCCCGATGGAGACTTCCCCGATGGTCCCGTAAAGCACCAGGCCGATGCTGGGCGGGATGGCGATGGTGATGAGTGCAGAGAAGCCGTGCACGGCCGCGGAATACGCTCGCGAGTAGCCACGGGCTGTCATCGTCGGGCCGAGGATCCGGGCTTCCATGGATGCGTCCGCGATTGCCGAGCCGCACACTCCGCCCATGAGCGTGCTCAGCACCACGCTCACCTGCGCCAGGCTGCCGTACATATGTCCCGCCAAGGTCGTAGCGAACTTCACGAGGCGCTTCGTGATGCCCGTCTCGTTCATCAGATTCCCGGCGAAGATGAACATGGGTATGGCGAGCAGCGCGAAGTTTTGCGTTTCAGAGAGGACCCGTTGCACTGGCATGGTGAGAGGCAGGCTCGGCTGCTGCAAGAAGAACACGAATCCGGAGATGCCTATCGCGAAGACGACGGGCATCCCCAGAATCAGCAAGACTGCAAAGACTATCAAAACCCACGTCATGTCTGTCCCCCCTAGACCGCGTCAGGCATCGAGAGCCTGGGTCTTGGCGCCCGAGCTATCGGCCACGGAGTCGAAGCGGTGGCTTCTAGCAATCCGCCCGATCTTGAGCACAGAGGTGATCAGTAGCAGCGTGCAACCTACTGGCACACTCAAGGTGACCCACGTGTAGCTGAACCCCGGGATGCCTTGGAATGTCCGGAATCTGGTCAGGTAGGACATCCAAACCCCGTATACGATGAGGAACCCGAGGAATGCCACGATGATCAAGTGATTCAAGACGGCGATGTACAATTGGATCCTCTTCGGCAGCCGGCTCACGAACAGGTCCACGCTCACGTGACGATCCTTTCTCATGGCCGCGTCGGCGCTGAAGAACACGGCCCAGGCGAACAGGAAAGTGGCCATGTCCATCCCCCAGGCGAGCGGGTGCCCTAGCCCTCTTGCAACCGCCGCACCGAAGATGAGGACGAGGATCGCCACCAGCAGGAACCCGGCAACGCTCTCCTCGATCCGGCAAATCCTATCGTAGACGCGTGCTAACGTCCTCACGGACATCCCTCCTCGGCAGAGCCCTGTAGCATGAGCCGGCGCCTATCTGCGTGGCTGCGTGGCCAGCCCCCGATCCGCCGCGAGCGCGGCGGACCGGGGGTGACTGCCGGGTTTGCCAGCAGTTCGACTGTCCGGCTCAAGCCGCCGCTTTACTTGCCCAGCTCCTTGTATATGGCGTCTCTCACGGCCACGAGGTTCATCTTCTGGTACGCGGCCTCGCTTGCCTTCTTGAAGGCATTCACATCTACGTCCTTGAAGATGACCATGCCTTTTTCCTGGACCTGCTTCCTGACCTTGTCCGTGTTCTGCTGGATGAAGTAGGAGGTCTCGAGGCCCGCCTTGTCGCACTCCTCGACTAGGATCTTCTGGTAGTCCTTCGGAAGCCTGTTGAACCAGTCGGAGCTGATCACGATGAAGTTTATGAGCAAGAAATGTCCGGTCTCATTCACGTACTTGAGGACCTCGTACAGGCTCCCATCCATGATGTTGTCATACACCAGTTCCACTCCGTCAATGGCTCCCTGCTGCAGAGCCGTGTACATCTCTCCGAAGGCCATAGCGGTGGGCGTCGCGCCAAGGGACCTGACACCCTCCTGCCAGATCGGGGCGGGGGCTGTCCTTATGCGCAACCCCTTCAGATCCTCAGGCCTGCGAATGGGCTTGTTGGTCATGAAGTGGCGGAACCCCTGGACCCACTGGAACGACAGCACCTGGAAGCCATACTTCTTCGCGAGGTCATCGATCCATTTCTGCACCGTGGGCAGCTTGCTGAGCTTGACCACGTCCTCGATGCTGTCCACGAAGTAAGGGGCGTTCATCACGGCGATGTCAGGGATGTAGTTGCCCATGCGTGCCGAGTCGGTGTTCTGGCCCACCGGAACGCCCTGGCGGATCTGCTCCAATATGTCTTCCTCCACACCCAGCTGCGCGCTGTGGAACACAAGGATCTGCAGATCGCCTTTGGTTCGCTCAGCCACTCTCTGTGCCCACTTTTGGAATCCTGCGTGGTAGGGATGGTTCGGGCCCAGGACGTGGTTGAAGCGGAGAGTGTACGTCGGCTGGTCGGCCCACACTGCCGGCGGGAACAAAGCCACAGCCATCAGCATGAGCAAGCAGACGATCAGCAATCTTCTCATCATCGGCAACCTCCTCGCTTGTCTTGCGTGAGTCATTCCTCTCTGTTGACCCAACACCCCCGTCGCACCGCAACTACGTCTTTCCCGCCACCACCACCTCCCGAAGCGGTTGACTGCTCATTGTCACCATCGATGCTACAGTCCGCACCTGCCCACGCCGGCGCGAGCGAGCCGCTGGAACCCGCTACCGCCACCCCCGCGAGACTTGACCGCCAGGGCGTCAAGGCAAACCTGGACCACGTGATCCGAGGCGAGCCCGTACTTCCGAGCCAGATCCGCGTCGGCCCCCGACTCACCGAACACGTCTCGGATTCCCACCCTTCTCAAAGTGACAGGACACTTCTCGCCCAGGACTTCGGCGCATGCTCCACCCAGACCTCCGATGATGCTGTGGTTCTCGACTGTCACGACCGCTCCCGTTTCAGCAGCCGCTCTTATGATGCCGGCTTCATCGATGGGTTTGAGGCACGACACGGCCACCACCCTTGCAGACACGCCTTTCTCCCTCAGCGCCTCGCGAGCGGCCAGCGCGGTGTGGACCATCGTGCCCAAGGCGACTATCGCCACGTCGTCGCCTTCCGTCAGGGTCCTTGCCTTCATGAACTCGGGGATGCCGTCGAAGTCGCTTGCGTGTTCCGTCCCGGTCGCCTCTGTTTCGCCCCGCCCGTTCGTGGAGCGGGACAAGACGGGATAAGCGTCGCGGGCTATTCTCAGATACATGGGGCCAGGCGTGTGGGCCGCGTACTTCACCGCGAGCGCCGCCTCCCTCGCATCTATGGGCTCTATCACGGTCATGTTTGGGATCGCCCGCATCAACGCGAGATCCTCGATAGCCTGATGCGTCGCTCCGGTCTTGCCAGTGAACAGACCCGTATAGGCGCCGCACACTTTGACGTTTAGGCGCGGATACGCCACTGATATGCTGACCTGGTCGCACACGCGTTTGCTGGCGAAGACGCAGAAGGTCGTCACGAACGGGACGAAGCCCACGCTCGCAAGGCCCGCCGCCACCCCGACCATGTTCTGCTCGGCTATTCCACACTCAATGAAGCGGTTGGGAAACTCCTTCGCGAACTTCCCGCTCCGGGTTGATTCCGCGAGGTCCGCGTCGAGGACGATGACCCGTTCGTCCTCCTTCCCCAGCTCCACTAGGGCATTGCCGAATGCGTCCCGCACCGACTCACGGACGCCGATGCTCATCCCTTACCACCCCCCGCGCCTTGCATGGCCGGGTTCGGGACGGACCCTCGCGGTGCTTGGAAGAACCCGACCTCCTCCATGGCCAGCTCGAAGTCTTCATCCCCGATCGGTCTGGCGTGCCACTTCGCTTGGCCCTCCATGAACGACACGCCCTTGCCCTTAACGGTGTGCGCTACGATCACGGTCGGCGCGCCCCTCGTCTCACGGGCCCGATTGAAACCGCTGATGAGCTGCTCGAAATCGTGACCGTCCACTTCCACGACGGACCAGCCAAACGAGCGCCACTTGTCCGTGTATGGTTCAAGGGGCATCACCTGGGCAACGGGCCCGCATAGCTGTACCTTGTTGTAGTCGACTATCGCCGTGAGATTGTCGAGACCCCTATTGCCGGCGAACATGGCCGCCTCCCATACCTGGCCCTCCTGGGTCTCGCCGTCTCCGAGGAGGCAGTACACTCGAAACCCCCTGCGGTCGATCTTGGCCCCGAGAGCCATCCCACAGGCCGCGGAGAGCCCTTGACCCAGCGAACCCGTGGACATGTCCACCCCCGGCGTCTTCGTCATGTCCACATGGCCTTGGAGCCTGCTGTCGATTGCGTCGAAGGTGAGCAGCTCATCCACTGGGAAGAAGCCCCTCTCCGCCAGGACGCTGTACAGCGCTGCGCTCGCGTGCCCCTTCGACAACACGAACCGATCGCGGTCCGGCCAACGAGGCTCAGCAGGTGATACTCGCATTTCGCGAAAGTACAGGGTCACGAGGATCTCGACACAAGAGAGAGAGCCGCCCGGATGGCCGGCTCCGGACGCGTGGATCATCGACAGGACATGGTGACGGACTCGTCTTGCGACGTCAGGCAATTGCGTGACGGAGATGTGTGCGCACTGGTCCACTTCAACCCACCTCGCCGGTTTCATCCGCCATGCAACCCCTATGCCAGCGTCCATCGACCGCCGGGCCTGGGTGTGCGGCGTGTCACGCAAGCGACGATAAAGGTTCGGAGGACCCCGTTGTGTCACACTGTAGCATTATGGCACATTGCGTGATACACTGTGCCGATCCGGGACAATGTTGTACTTCCTTAGTTTCCTATGCAGCGTGCTGCGGCCGATGGCGAGCATCGCCGCGGCCTGAGACACATTGCCTTTGCAGACGGCAAGCGCTCTTGCTATGGCGTCCCGTTCTATGACCTCCATGGACCGCAATTCCCCCGGGTCTACTTCCGCGGGTCGCCATGTGTCTATAGGGCGTCCCTGCGCTACGTGGGGCGGCGCGCCCAAGGGGACCGTCGCGAATGGGGGCTGCGGCGAGTCGGGCCCATCCAGGGTCTGCGGCGACAGCACTTCCGCGGGGAGGCATTCCGCCGTAATGACGAGATCGCCTGATACGTCTTCACACCGCTCTCCCGCGGATACCATGGCCCTCTCGAGGACGTTCTGGAGCTCGCGCACATTGCCGGGGAACTCGTACTTCGCGAGGACGTCGAGGGCTTCAGGGCTTACCGTGACTCTCAGGTGCGTCCCGCGGGCTTGCGGACCTCGCTGCCCGCCGGACCCGTACCTGTCGAGGAAGTGGCGGACGAGGAGGGGGATGTCATCGCGCCTCTGCCGCAAGGGGGGTATGGAGATGTTCACCACGTTCAGGCGATAGTACAGGTCCTCTCGAAACCGGCCCGCCCTCACTTCTTCCGAGAGGTTGCGGTTGGTGGCGCCTATTATCCGCACGTTTATCGGGATCATCTCCGTGCCGCCGATCCTCATCACCTGATCGTCAGCGAGCGCGCGCAGGAGCTTCACTTGCATCTCCAGGGGCATGCTCTCCACCTCGTCCAGGAAGAGAGTGCCGCCCTCGGCCAGCTCGAACTTGCCCGGCTTCCCTCCTCGCCGCGCGCCCGTGAAAGCTCCCTCCTCGTACCCGAACAGTTCGCTTTCGATGAGCTCTGTGGGCACGGCGCCGCAGTTGATTGCGACGAAAGGCCCGTCCTTCCTAGCGCTCGCGTTGTGAATGGCCTGGGCGAAGAGGTCTTTCCCGGTCCCGCTCTCTCCACAAAGAAGAATCCGCGATTCGGTCCGCGAGGCGCTCTTCGCTAGCTTCACCGCGTCCAGGAGGGCCGGGCTTTGCCCAACGATGTCGTCGAACGTGAACCTAGCCTGCGCTCCTACCATCCTGCGGACCAGGCTCCTAACGCGCTCCATCTTGTCGAAGACCGCGAGGGTGCCTATGGAATCGCCGCTCGCGTCGCGGAGCGTGCGGACGGTGACGAGGCACCTCGTGGTGCCGTGTCCGGTCCTGATGGAGACCTCGTGTTCCCTGAACTCGCGGTGTTTCGACTGCTTGAGGATCTGGACCACCGAAGGGAAGAGCCCCAGCGCGGAGTCGATGGGTTTGCCAAGGGCGTCCCCCGGCTCCATTCCGAATATCCGCAGCGCGGCCTCATTTGCCCTCATGATGATTCCGTCGGCCGACACCGCCACGAGGCCGTCCCTTATGGAATCGAACACCGTTCCGAGGAACCGGTTCAACGTGCGTATCTCGTGAAGCGAGCGCTCGAGCGCGAGCTCGCGCTCAATCGCTTCCGACATGCTTGCGACGATGCCGATGGTATGCTTGTGAACGAGCTCCCTTCTGCCCGTCATGTTGAGCACTCCGATTATCTTCCCAGTGTGGTCGTGAATGGGCGCCGCTGCACACGTCACCCAATGGATGTGGACGTTGTAGTGCTCCGCCCCCACCACCTGCACCGGTTCGTCCAGCATGAGGGCGAGACCGATGGCGCACGTGCCCGCGCGCGACTCGTGGCGGCTTGCGCCGGGCGCGAGCCTCACCCGGCTCGTCTCCCGGAGGACTTGGTCGTCTCCGATGCTCCTCAGCAAGAAACCCTCGCCGTCCGTGATGTCCACGCGGAATCCTGAACCGGCCACAAGCTTATAGAGCGTCCTCATGAAAGACCACGCCGTCGAGATCAGTTGCTCGTTCGCTGATATGCGCGCTCGGACTTCGTTCTCGTCCGCGAGCTCGAAGCACTTCGTGTCCTCGGGGTCGAGCCCGAGCGCCCGGCACCTTCGCCACGAGTCGGCGATTATCGGCCTTACCACGGATGAGTCGATCTCTCCGGTCTGCACGAAGGCGCGCCACGCCTCCTCCAACCTCGCGAAATCCGTCTCGCTGGGAGGAGTGTCAGAGTGGGCGGCGAAGTCAAACGTGCTGGACGGGTTCCGGACGATGGGTTCCGCCACGCGTCTCACCCCCGGAGTCGTCTCGGCTTCAGATGCTTCAGATCGGGGCAGCCTGTCTGCCCTTCTAAACTTCGGCATGAGGTCCCGCCATCCTTCTTCGGCGCTCGAGCGCTTGGTTTCCCCCGGCGGGTGCCACGGGCACGCAACTTGCATAGCGGCCTTTCAGACAGATTACCCTCTCAAGGAGGCGCCGACCGTTACATGGAGACGAGCATTCTCAGGATCGATATGCAGGCCCGGAGCATGGTGCGCGAGGAGGCCGGCGAGTCCCTTGCGATCCTCGGGGGGCGCGGCCTTACATCTCGCATAGTGCTTGACGAGGTGAGACCCGGCTGCGACCCGCTTGGACGCCACAACAAGCTCGTGATTGCTCCCGGACTGGTGGGCGGCACGGCCGCGCCGTGTTCGGGGCGCATCTCGGTGGGCGGGAAGAGCCCTCTCACGGGCGGCATCAAGGAGAGCAACGCCGGAGGCGTTGCCGGTCATAAGCTGGCCAGGCTCGGCGTGAAGGCCATCGTCTTCGAGAACAAGCCAGCGGGCGGCGCGGGCCCGTTCGTGTTGGTGCTTACGAAAGATTCAGCGGAGCTCGTCCCCTGCCCGGAGCTCGCTGGCGTCGGGGTATACGAGAGCGTTGCGCGGTTGAGGAGGAAGTACGGGAAGCGGCCCGGGATCATGGTCATCGGGCCCGCGGGCGAGAACGCACTCACTGCGGCGGGGATATCGGTGACCAACTCGGAAGGCGAAGCGGGCAGGTACTGCGGTCGCGGAGGAATGGGGGCGTTGATGGGCTCAAAGGGCATCAAGGCGTTGGTAATCGACGATTCGGGGACCCCAGCGCCGGAAAGCCGCGACAAGAAGAGGTTTCTCGGGGCGGTCCGGGAGATCGTGAGACTCATCCGCGAAACTCCTCAGACCGCGGAAGTGTACCGCAACTGGGGTACCGCGGCGCTCGTGGCGACGACGAACGCTCTCGGTGGGCTGCCCACGCGGAACTTCAGCACTGGGCGGTTCGAGGGAGCTGACCGCATATCCGCTGTGGCCCTCCGCGAGCTCATTCTGGCCAGGGGCGGGCTTCCCACTCATTCCTGCATGCCCGGGTGTCCCATCGGTTGCTCCAACCGGGTGCCGAGGGCGGATGGAAGCGAGCTCGTCAGCCCCCTCGAATACGAGACCATCGGCTTGCTCGGATCCAACTGCGGGATAGACGATCTCGACGCCATCGGCGAGATGAACAGGCTGTGCAATGACCTGGGTGTAGATACCATCGATATCGGCGGAGCGGTGGGTATAGCTATGGAAGCCGGCCTCTTGCGGTTCGGAGACGCCGCCGGAGCTATCGAACTCATACGAGAGATCGGAAAGGGCACGGTTCTCGGGAGAGTGATAGGCCATGGCGGCGCGGTGACGGCGAGGGTCCTCGGTGTAAGACGCGTTCCAGCCGTGAAAGGCCAGATAATGCCGGCGTACGAGCCGCGCGGAATCAAGGGGCTGGGCGTGACGTTCGCGACGTCTCCAATGGGAGCGGACCATACGTCCGGAAACACCGTGCGCCAGCAGATCGATCACCACAGCCCGGCGGGTCAAACTGAAGCATCCCGGAGCGCCCAGCTTTCCGCCGTGCTGTACGACATGCTGGGGATCTGCTTGTTCGTCGGCCCGGCGGTAAGGGACAGGATCGACCTGCTGGCCGACCTCGTTTCCTCCCATCTCGGAATCCCGTGCACTGCCGATGTCCTTCGCGCGCTCGCGAGACAGACCATCATGACTGAAAGGGAGTTCAACCGGCGCGCGGGTTTCACCAGCGTGCACGATAGACTCCCGGAGCACTTCACGGAGGAGCGAAATCCCGCCACAGGCACGGTGTTCGACGTCAGCGACGAGGACATGGACACGCTTTGGGAATGAATCGGGTCACAAGTCACGCGATCGGCGGCCTGTGGACCGGGATGCTCTGCCTGAGCGCGCCAAGCTCCTCGATAGCTCTATCCGCCTCCCGCCGGATGTGATCGAGGAGAACCGGCGTTGAGACCATGCTGAGCAGCTGACACATGAGCGCGAGCTCGTGTCCGGCCGCTTTGAAGTCCCTGAGCTCGGTGGTCCTGGCGATGGCTTCGTCGAGGAACCGGGCAACAGTGTTGAAGGTTTCGGGCTCGGCCTGGGCCATCGACTCGAGATCCATGGCGGTCTGGAACAAGCGAGTGAAGATCCTGTGGAACTCCTGTGATCGCGCTATCAGGCTTCTCTCGGACGGGTCGAGGAGACGTATTATGAACTCTACGTGCTCCTTCATGATTCGCATCCAGAACACGGCGCGCCGCATGATGGCGAGGAACCGTTGGCCCTCCCCCTGCGGCAGTCCGGTGACCATCTCCAGGCGGGTTAGGAAGTGGTTCGCCTCGCGGATTAGGTGGTCTATGAGCAACGGAAGTAAGGCGGGGCTTAGCTGGCACTGAACCATCATCCTCAGGAGCCTGCGTTTGAATTCGACGAGCGCGGCCACTGCGTCCCGTAACGCGTTGATGAGGCTGCGATCGAGCATCGTCGCGCGGTTGACCCTCTCTTCCAGCCCGCGCAGGTCCTCTTCGAGCCTCTGAGCTTCCCTTATGAGATCAGGTCGGTCGCAGGGCAGCCCGAGTCGTATGAACATGGCGTGTTCGCGCATTATCCTGGTCCAGAAACGGACCTCGGCCAAGAGGTGCGAGTCCGCTCCTCCGGGCCATTTCCCCGGAAGACCGCCCTGGTCTGTCCAGTGCTCAACCTCCGGTCGTTCATCCGTCATTTCCGCATACCTCCCAGGGAAGTCTGATCATTCCCATCTTATGTGGACTGCTCCCGCGTTGACACCCGTTCGTACCAAGGCTGGTTTTTTCGTATAATGTGATAACTGCCCGTTTGTCCGCTCCTCAAGGAATTGGGCGTCAGCGTCGATCCGCCGTGGAGAGCGCCCACAACCCTTGTAATACTTATTTTGGTCAGCTCGGAAGGATTTTGGGAACCTACAGTGAATATAACAACGACCGGAGGATGCGGCCTATTTATTTCATATAGTGGAATAATGCGCCCTGTCACGTCCGGCATGTGTGCGCTTCACGTCCATGAGAAGGGGGGATGACTAGGGAAGTCCGAACCTGCCGATTCTGGTCACCGTGGTTGGACCGAAGGCGTCGCACTGGTACATCTGTGTTGGGAGGTCGATACTGTGTTGACTAGGCTGACCAGATTGGTTGTGTTGGTTGTGGCGCTTACCTTGACTTTGGCTAGCGGCGTGGTCGCGGCGGACAAGGTCACGATCGAGTACTGGCATGGGTTCACGGGTCCGGATCGTCCACTCATGGAGCAGCTCATTGCGAAGTTCAACGAGACCCATCCCGACATCGAGGTCAAGGCGCAGGCCATTCCGTGGGGAACGATGTGGCAGCAGATCCCGGCGGCTGTCGCTGCGGGCAAGGCCCCGGATGTCGCGGTTGCCAACGAGGACGTCATCACGGGCTTCATCGCCCGGGGAGCATTTGCGGAGCTGACTCCGGACATGCTCGCCACCGCAGGCATAGACAAGAATAGGTTCTACGCGTCTCTCTGGAACACCGGCAGCTACAAGGGCAAAGACTATGGCGTGCCTGTCCACTCAGTAGCCCTCGTTCTCTATTACAACACCGACATGTTCAAGAAGGCCGGAGTCGACATCAACAAGGCAATGAGCAGCCGCGAGGAATTCCTGAAGGCGATGCAGAAGCTGACCATAGACAAGAACGGTAAACATCCCAATGAGCCAGGTTTCGATCTCAACAACGTCGAACAGTGGGGAACGATGCTGCCGCTTCCGTGGATGGGTGGGTGCATCTTCTATTCCTTCCTGCTTCAGAACGGTGGCCGGTTGGTCGACGATGACGCGACGAAGGCGGTGTTCAATTCCCCTGAGGGCGTCGATGCCCTTCAGTTCCTCGTGGACCTGATCTACAAGTATCACGTTTCGCCTGCCAACGTGACCGAGGACGGGTCCATAGCAGGGTTCCGGCAGGGCAAGGTCGCGACCAACTTCAACGGAGTCTGGCGCGTGAACGACTACCTCAATCAGGAAGGGCTCAACTTCGCGGTCGCGCCCATTCCGAAGGTGGGTGGCAAGACCTACGCGACCTGGGGTGGATCGTCTCACCTCGTGATACCGAAGGCACGTCAGGTGGACAAGAAGCGCCAGGAAGCAGCCCTGAAATTCATCGGCTGGATCACCCAGCCTCAGCAGAACCTCTTCTGGACAGGCGCGGGCGGGCTTCCGACCCAGCCGGTCGTGGCACAGGACAAGTCGTTTGACAATAGCCCCATGAAGCCTGTGTTTGCGTCGCTCGGCAACGTGTTCGCGACCGCCGGTTTCCCGTGGGTTTCGCAGGTGCGAGGCGCCATGGACGAGGCCGTCTCCTCAGCTATGCTGGGCAAGAAATCGCCGAAGCAAGCCCTGGATGACGGAGTGAAGCTGGCAGATCAGCAGATCGCCGACGCGATGAAGAACATCCGGTAAGACATGCAGGGGCAGGAGAGGAGATGGCTCCTCTCCTGCCCCCATCGAGAAGAGGGTGGATTGCGAGGCCGCGGCGGGCGAGGTGAGTTCTGGATGGACCGCGCCACACGAAATCGCGGGTGGGAGCGGAACGAGAGGCGTCCTAGGGTATTTCAGTTCAGCGAGAGCAACCCGCTCTCTCCCTATCTGTTTCTCATTCCCCATGCGGCGCTTTTCCTTCTGTTCACGGTGTACCCTATTGGTTTTGGGGTTTACGTCAGCCTTCACAGGTGGGATGTGCTGGCCAGCACACAGCCGTTCGTGGGCCTGGAATTCTATCGGAGGTTGCTCGACCCGAACACCGTACAGTTCCAGTTCTTCTGGAAAACACTGCTCAACACGCTTCTGTTCGTGGCCGTCAGCGTGCCCTTGCTCGTTGGCGGCGCCCTATCGCTCGCGCTTCTAGTGAATCGGCCCATCTCGGGCCGGGGATTCTTCCGCGCCGTGTTCTTTGCTCCGAACATCTTCGCGGTTTCCGTGGTCGGTCTGGTTTGGAGGTGGGTGCTCGACAACCAGGCCGGTCTCGTGAACATCGTCCTCGATGAGTATTTGGGCGTGAGGCCTATAAACTTCATCACTGAGCAACCGTGGGCGTGGCTCAGCATAATCCTCGCCACCCTCTGGTGGACAGTGGGGTTCAACATGGTGATATACCTGGCTGCCCTGCAGGGCATCCCGAAGACGTACTACGAGGCCGCGGAGCTCGACGGCGCATCGACGTGGGCGAAATTCTCGCACATAACGTGGCCTCTGCTGTCTCCCACCACCGTGTTCGTGGTGATCACGACTGTGATAGCATCGTTCCAGCTCTTCGGGCAATCCTTGATAATCACCGGAGGTGGGCCCAGCCGCAGTACCCAGAGCGTGATCATGTACATCACCGAGGAGGGCTTCTCCAATTTCCAGTTCAGCTCTGCTGCAGCGATGGCAATGGTCCTCGGGCTCATCATGATGCTGTTCACGGTGGTGCAGTTCAGGGCCTTGGCTCGAGACATCGGAATGGGGGCGAAGGGCGATGCAAGGTGAGGTGCGCAGCCCAAAGAGGGCATGGGGCATGAAACGCAGGCGGGCCGCCTCACAGGTCGTGCGATTCGCGGGGCTAGCCATCCTGGCGGCGGCCTTCCTGGCTCCTCTTTATTGGATGATCTCGACGTCCATAAAGCCCGAGTCGGATACGGTAGTCATGCCTCCTCAGTGGATCCCGACAAGGCCGACGCTGGAGAACTACATCGAGGTGCTCAACTCTCCCGACGCGAGCATCCTCAGGTGGACGTTCAACTCGCTCTTCACCTCATTCGCATACACTTTCTTTTACCTTCTTCTGAGCATCTTTACCGCGTACCCCCTGGCCCGCCTTCGCTTCAGGGGAAGGGACGCATGGTTCTGGTTCCTGCTCTCCAGCATGATGATCCCTGGGATCATGTTCCTGATCCCGCACTACATGATGATGATGCAGTTCAATTGGATAGACACTTACCACGCCCTCATCTGGCCGGGCATTTCCGGAGTGTTCGGGACTTTCATGCTGAGGCAGTTCTTCCTCACGATCCCGCACGAACTCGAAGACGCCGCGCGAATAGACGGCGCCAGCAGGCTCGGCATAATCCGGCACGTGATCCTTCCGCTTTCCGTTCCGGCGATCGTAACGCTCGGGGTCTTCAGTTTCATGGGATCCTGGAACAACTACGTGTGGCCCTTGTTCGTGGTTCATGGGGACATGCTCACGCTTCCCGTCGGGGTGACCCAGTTCTCGAGCAGGTACATCACGGAATACGGCAAGCTCATGGCGGGCACGGCTGTGGCGTCGCTGCCCGTTTTGGTCGTATTTGTCTTCGCCCAACGATACTTCGTCGAGGGGCTTACGCTGACCGGACTGAAGGAGTAGACCGCGCACGTTGGAAGGTTGGGCGGGAGCTAAAACTGAAGCGAGGGGATTGGAGTGCGCTCAGTCAATTTCTCGGGCATGCGCAGCATAAACCGGTCGATAGTCCTCAACTTGATACGCACTCACGGGTCCATGTCCCGGGCTGAGATTGCGGAGCGCAGCCACCTGGCCACCTCGGCGGTGTCAAACATCGTCTCGGAGCTGCTCCAGATGGGGCTCATCCGAGAGGGCGAGACGGTAACAGCGGGAAGCGGAAGGCCTGCGACTCTCCTGGAACTGAACACCAAGTCGGTCTTCGCGATAGGGGTGAATGTGGGCTTTACGAACATACAAGGTGTCGCCACAGACCTCTCCGGAAAGCTGCTCGAGAGGGCGACGACTCCGACCGGACCGGAGGAAGGGCCTGAGAGAGTTCTCTCCAGGGTGGCCCGCGTGGCAAAGGAGGTCAGCCTCAGAGCGGGACTACCGTCCGAGAGGATAGGGGGGGTCGGGGTCGGCATACCGGGCCTCGTTGATATCGACAGTGGACGATCGGTTTACTCCCCGAACTTGGCCTGGCGCGACGTGGCGGTCCGGGAGTTCCTCGAAGGGGAGCTCTCTCTGCCCGTCTACGTTGATAACGACGTGAGAGCGGCGACATTGGGGGAAAGCACCTATGGCGCCGGGCAAGGGGCGAGGCATCTCGTGGCGTTGTTCGTGGGCTCGGCCATAGGCGCCGGGCTCATCCTCGACGGTAGACTGTATTACGGCGCCAGCCACAGCGCCGGCGAGATCGGCCACATTCGGGTGACGGAAGACGGCCCGCAGTGTTCGTGCGGCAAGTACGGGTGCCTGGAGGCGGTGGCCTCGGGGCGGGCGATAGCGAGAAAGGCCAGTCGTCTCATAAGGATGGGAGCCGCGCCGGGGCACTTGGAGCGGTTCTTCGACTCGCCGGACAGCGTAACCGCCAAGGACGTGGCGGAGGCCGCAGCGGCAGGCGATTCCGTGGCCGCCCAGATCATGGAGGAAGCCGCGAGATACGTGGGTCTGGCCATCTCATTTCTGGTGAACACATACAATCCCGATCGAGTGGTCGTAGGAGGGGGCGTGTCGCGGTCCGGGGAGCTGCTACTGGGACCCGCGAGGAAGATGGTGGAGCTGCACGCCATGCCGGTGGCCAGGGACAAGGTGGAAATAGTCCCAGGCGGTCTGGGCAGCGACGCGGGTCCGCTCGGGGCTGCGGCGCTGGTGCTCGATCGGCTGTTTCCGTCCATACAACTGGCCCATTCCGGACTTCTGAACCGGGAACGCGTGGTGTGAGCTGCGTGACTCACGAGACTCTCCTGCAGGGTGGGATGAAGAGCATGAGGGAAGCGGTCGGGCGTTGCTTGGACCGTTGCGTGAAGCTGCTGTGGCTTGCGTCAGCCCTGGCGGTCATCGCGTCACCGGCGACGGCGGCGTCAAGTGCCGGCCGGCCGGAGTGGATCGAGGTGGCTCCGGAGGGCCACTACTTTCAGACGGCGTCAGGAGCGCCCTTCATCGTGATAGGGCAGAACGACGCCATCACGTGGCCGTACCTGAGCGATCTGCTTGTGGCTGGCGATGTCGGTTCGGTGCGCGGGTACCTCGAGCGGCTCCGCGAGTCCGGGGTCAACACCATGCGTGTGATGTTCGAATACGCTCAGTTCCAATTCGGGCTGGCCGAGAACCCTCTCGGAGAGTTCCGCCAGCCGGTCGTGGAGTTCTGGGATCGCTTCATAGAGCTTGCTGAGGAATATGGGATATACCTCATTGTCACTCCGTGGGATCCGTTCTGGATGCAGAGGGAATGGGACGAGAACCCGTACAACGTCGAGAACGGCGGCATTATGGCTGACATGAAGGGGTTTCTCACCGATCCCGACGCCGTGGCCGCGCAGAAGCGTCGCTTCGCGTTCATGGTGGACAGGTGGGGCGGCTCGCCTGCGATCCTTGCCTGGGAGCTCATGAACGAGATCGAGCTGTGGTGGGGCGCAAGGCCGCGTGAGATCGCGGACTGGATCTCAGAGATGGCGCGTTTCATCAGGCAGCGGGAATTGGAGCGATACGGTCGGACCCACCTCCTCACGGCCTCCCTTGCGACCCCGTTTCCCGGTCCAGAGCTGGTCGAAGCTGTCCTGGCCCATCCCGACCTGGATTTCGCGACCACGCACCAATACGCCGGCCCGGCCGTGAACGCGCCTGTGAACACCGTGGACGCCGCTGACGCCGTGGCCCTCGCGACCGCGTACGCGAAGATGCAGCTTCCCGACGGCAGACCTTACCTCGACACTGAGAGCGGGCCCATCGACGCGTGGATCCCCGACGGGGACTTCGACGCCGAATACTACCACAACATGAGTTGGGCCCACCTCGCAAGCGGTGGCGCGGGCCAGGGGCTGCGCTGGCCGTACCGGAATCCTCACGTCCTTAGCGACGAGATGCGCGCAGTCCAAGCCGGCATGGCGAGGTTCGTCAAGGCGTTCGATTGGCGCGGCTTTGTTCCGAGGCCGATAGATCGGTTTGCCGAGGTCAGGAGCGGCACGGGATCGTCGGGGCGCATCAACGTCTATGGCGTCGGCGACGAGCGAAGGATGCTCTTGTGGCTCCTGGACATGGCACCGGCGAGGCGCGAGAGCGTGACCGCCACGGAAGGGGCGAGGCTCGTCATTCGCTACGCCGACTGGGCCGAGGCGAACGGCGTGCGGCCGCCCACAGCCTCGGGCTCAACCGCCGACGGAACCGCGGGCTCTGGCGCAACCTCGACGGCGGTGGTCGAGTTCTGGGATACACGCTTGGGCGGCAAGACGCTCGAGATCTCGCTGACTGTGGAACCCGGCGCCGCCTGGGAGATTCCCTTGCCTCGTTTCGAAGGCGATCTCGCGATTGCCATCTACCTGAAAGGGGCGTGATTCGGTGGGAGCGGACTCCTTGGACATGGTCGAGTCCACAGCCCATTTCTTCTGGGCCACAGGCATTGAGGACACGTTCGTCGCCCAGGTGGAACCAGGCCGAAGGCGTCTAGATCTATACGAGCTGCAGCATCACTACGATATGTGGAAGGAAGACTTGGACCTCGTGGGAGAACTCGGTGTGAAGGTCATGCGTTACGGGGTCCCCTGGTACCTGGTCAATCCTTCGCCCGGCCTGTACGACTGGAGCTTCACGGACAGGGTCCTGGAGTACATGACCAGAGAAAAGGGCGTTTCCCCAATAGTCGACCTGGTGCACTACGGCTGCCCGTTGTGGCTCCAAGGGGAGTTCGTCAATCCTGACTACCCGAAACGCGTCGCGGATTACGCCGCTGCGTTCGCCGAGCGCTACAAGCCCCTCGGGGTGCGCTGCTTCACGCCCCTAAACGAGCCATACGTGAACGCCGAGTATTGCGGGCTCATCGGGAGATGGCCTCCGCGGCTATCCGGGGAAGAGGGTTTCGTAAGGCTGTGCGAGCGGCTCGGCCGGGGCATAATCGCAACGGTTGAGGCGCTCAAGGCGGTGACTCCTGAAGCGGTGATGGTTCACGTGGAGGCCACCGGGCTCGCCTTATCGGAGGATCCCAGCCTCCGGCAGGCGCTTGAGCCGTTGAACGAAAGGCGCTTCGTTGTGCTCGAGTTGATTCAGGGGAGAGTGGGGCCCGACCATGTCCTTCGCGACTGGCTGGTGGACAAAGGGCTGGACGATGACGACCTCGCGTGGTTCTCAGAGCACGCGCTCCGCCTCGACGTTCTAGGGCTCAACTACTATCCCGAGCTCAGCGTGCGCCGGTTCTTCGAGCGAGGAGGGCGCTTGGAGTCAGAGCCCTGGTGGGGCGGGGCCGAGTGCCTGAAACGGCTCATAAGAGAGCACTGGCGGCGATACCGGCGGCCTGTGTTCCTGACCGAGACGAGCACGAACGAAAAGGCCGGCGACAGGGTCGCTTGGCTGCGTGAATCGGTGTCCGCCGTCAGGGAGCTGCGACAGGAGGGTATCCCCGTCATAGGCTACACGTGGTGGCCGCTTTACGACCTAGTCAACTGGGACTATCGGGAGGGCGCCGGTCCAGCCGAGGACTACATAGAGCCGATGGGATTGTGGAGCCTGGAGCCGCGAGACGGGGGCCGCCTTCTGAGAAAGCCTACGCGAGCGGTTGCCGTCTATCAAGAGTTGATATCCTCGAGCCCGGTCGGCGAGATCGGAGAGGATCCGTGTTCACCCAAGAAGATGACGTCGGGGAGGACGCAGTATAAGTGATGGGCTCTGTACGTGGCGAGTATCCGCGTCCCGATCTCCTTCGGGAGCGGTGGCTAAACCTGAATGGGACGTGGCGGTTTGACTTCGACGACGATGACGTGGGACTTGGCCAGAGGTGGTTCGACAATCCCGCTATCCTCAAGAAGGCGATCCAGGTTCCCTTCGCATACCAGGCGAAGGCGTCCGGCATCGGCGACACGACGCACCATCCCGTGGTCTGGTACGCCAGGGAAGTGACCATTCCTGAATCCTGGCGGGGGAAGAGAGTCCGGCTCAATTTCGGAGCTGTGGACTACGAGGCGACCGTTTGGGTGAACGGAGTCCCGGCAGGCTTCCACCAGGGGGGATACGTGCCGTTCGGCTTGGACGTCACTCCGATGCTCCGCGACGGCTCCAACTGGATAGTGGTTCGCGCTGTGGACCAGATCCGGACGGACCAACCGCGCGGAAAGCAAACCGCTCGGACAGGGCCGTGGGCATGTTGGTACACGGCGGTGACCGGGATATGGCAGGCCGTCTGGATGGAACCGGTCGACCCGGTGCACATCCTCGACGTCCGTCTCGTGCCTGACATCGACGCTGAGCGCTTGTCCATCGGCGTGACCTTGAGCCAGGCGACAGAAGGACTCGTCTTGGAGGCGGTGGCGACGGAGGAGGGAAGAGAGGTCGCGCGGGCGGAAGTGACCGTGGCGCCTGCTTACAAGCGATGGAGCGACCTCTGGCCTGAGCCTTTCGTCGCCCTCAGCCTGCCTGTGCCTGGGTGTCGGCTGTGGTCGCCCGAGAACCCGTTCGTCTATGACCTGGCCCTCAAACTCAGGTCGGGCGTAAGGGCCGTCGACGACGTCAGGACCTACTTCGGCATGAGGAAGGTCGAAGCACGGGACGGGGAGGTATACCTCAACAACCGGCCGTACTACCAGCGCCTCGTGTTGGATCAGGGATACTGGCCGGAGGGGCTGTATACGGCGCCGTCGGCAGAGGCCATTCGCCGAGACGTGGAGCTCACCAAAGCCATGGGTTTCAACGGCGCCCGCAAACACCAGAAGATCGAGGACCCGTACTACTCTTACTACTGCGACAAGCTGGGGCTCTTAACGTGGGTTGAGATGCCGTCGTGTTACGCGTACAATGAGTGGGGAGCGGAAAGGCTCAGGAGGGAGTGGGCCGAAGTCGTGCTGCGACACAGGAACCACCCTTCAGTGATAGCGTGGGTTCTGATGAACGAAAGCTGGGGCGCGGACGAGTTCCGACAAGGATCGTGTGCCGGAGCCGTGGCCCAGGTGATGTCCCTGTACCATCAGACATACGCGCTCGACGGAACCCGCCTGGTCGTGGACAACGATGGGTGGCAACACGCCAAGACCGACATGCTGACCATACATGAATACACTCAGTCCGCGGAAGACCTGAGGAGAAGGCTTTCGGGGTTCTTCGCCGATCGAGGAGCTGCCGTGTTCAGCCACGGATTTCCCGCGGTCCTGCCGGGGTTTGAGGGGGGCGGCGTACCCGTGCTAATCACGGAGTTTGGGGGAACCAAGGTCGCGCGCCCCGGATCCGCCTCCGCCGGGTGGGGGTACGGCGAGGAGGTAGCGGGGTCTGACGAGCTCTTGGCGAGGATCGGGTCTCTCGTCGATGCCATCCTGGAGTTTCCCGGTGTGGCCGGATACTGCTACACCCAGCTCACAGACGTGGAGCAGGAGGTCAACGGGCTCCTCACCCACGATCGTGACCCGAAGGCTCCCCTTGCGAAGCTGCGCGAGGTATTCAGAGGTAGGTAGGAGCGGTTCGAGGTGGGTAGGCGCGGTTCGAGGTGCGGTCGTGGGTATTGCCCGAGGCGTGGCTGGAGGCAAGGTTTGGGGGAGGGTGGCTGTGAATAGACGCTCATTAACGTTGAGGCCGGTTCCGTGGTCGGCCGAGATCGTTCGGGTCCTGGAGGGGCGAGGACTCATCAAGCCCTTCCGGCCGACTGAAAGGGCTCTCAAAGCTCCGGTGGGACAGAATGTCGTGGACCCTGTGTACGTGTCGGACGAACGATACGGTCCCCATAAACTCATCGCCGTCGGGGTGAACATGGATAGGGTAAGGCTGGGAGTCCACCCGGACAACGAGGAGATATTCCTTCCGAGCGTGCCGAGCGGGACCAAGCCTTGCTATTACGTTGTGTCCCTTCTCCCCGAAGGTGAGCTTCGCGAGAAGGACAGGCAGGGCCTTCTCACGGCGGATGATTTCGTCTGCGTGAAGATGCTTCCCGCGTGGCCTGGCGTCGAGGCGTTCACGGTCCTGGCGGGGACCGTTCACTGCGAGGTCGCCGCGCCCGGAGGAGGCGAGGTCCCCTACATATTCGTGACTGAGCCCAGGGATCTCCCCATAACGTGGATAGACTTGGAGCATGATGTGTCGGTGGAGGGAGATGGCGCGGTTCCATGAAGCCCGGGAAGGACAGGGAACAACGCACTGCAGGTGTTGACGCATGTCTTGGTGGGTCTAGCGCCTTGACGGAGCCTCGCTTCACGGTCAAGGAGCGCATCGTCAAGGACGACGGAAGATACCTTGTCTTCTACTGGTTTGGCGCGCGAGTCCCAGGCGGAGAGGCCCGGAATGGGAGACTAGACGATGGCGAGGGCGCGAAGACGCCCACGCCCGAAGAAGGGAGAGCGTAAGTTGTCCGAGCTTCGTTGGAATCCAGTGCTCGGTGAGTGGGTGGTGACCGCAACCCACAGACAGGACAGGACCTACCACCCGCCAGCCGATTACTGCCCGCTGTGCCCCACGCGACCAGGGGCGTTTCCGACGGAGGTGCCCTCCGAAGACTACGAGATCGTAGTGTTCGAGAACAGATTCCCGTCCTTTCGGCGCGTTCCCCCAGAGCCGGCCGTCGCAGGCAGCGAGCTGTACCCGGTGAGGCCTGCGCGGGGGATATGCGAGGTAGTGCTGTATTCGCCCAACCACCTCGGGTCCCTCGCTACCGCCGACGTCTCTGAGGTAGCGAACCTAGTGGACGTGTGGGCGGATCGATATTCCGAGCTGGGTTCGTTGGACTACATCGATTACGTCCTGATATTCGAGAACAGGGGAGAGGCGGTTGGGGTCACGTTGGACCATCCCCACGGCCAGATCTACGCGTTCCCCTTCATCCCGCCCAAGCCTGCCGTGGAATTAGAGAACGCGGCAAGACACAAGGCCGCGACCGGTCGGTGCCTGTTCTGCGATATCCTCCGTGCTGAACTCGACGATGGCCGCCGCGTGGTAGTCGACAACGAGGGCTGGGTGGCGGTCGTGCCGTTCTTCGCGCGGTATCCGTATGAGATCCACATCCTGCCGAAGCGCCACGCACAGAGCCTGCCGGAGCTCAGCTCGACTGAGCGGCGGGGGATGGCTGAGATCCTGAAGGTCGTCTTGCAGAAATACGACAACCTGTTCAGCAAGCCTCTTCCGTACATCATGGTCATGCACCAGGCTCCGACCGACGGAAAGCGTTACGACCACTATCACTTCCACATCGAGTTCTACCCGCCCAACCGCACGGCGACCAAGCTGAAATACCTTGCCGGGTGCGAGTCCGGAGCCGGCACGTTCATAAACGATACGCTTCCCGAGGAGAAAGCGGCCGAGCTCCGGTCGGTTCAGCCGGTGGCAGGCGGCCCTGGCGTGCCTTCCGACCCGGCGGGTGAAGGAGGAGGCAACAAGACACGGTGAGCGACGCTGGTGTTGTCGGTGGTGCTTCGGGCGCGGGTGGCGCGAATGGCATCGGCGGCGTCGGCGACAACGGGGCTAGTGGCGGCGGCCTTGGCGTTGACTGCGCCTTTGCAGGCGGGTTTGAGTGCCGCGCGTACGGCGAAAGGTCGGCCCGCGTTCTCCGCGCGTTCTGTCATGTCTTCCGCGATGTCTTGGACGAGGCCGTCGCCTACACAGAGGACGCTTCTCCGGTTCGAGTGGTCAGGGCGCCAGGTCGTGTCAATCTCATCGGCGAGCACACCGACTACAACGACGGGTTCGTGCTCCCGGCGGCTATCGACCGCGACGTGACGATGGCGGCGAGGCGCCGTCGTGACCGGAAGGTAAGGGCCTTCTCCATTGACTACGACGTGGGGACGGAGTTCTCTCTCGACGACATCCGGCCCGATAGCGTGCATGCCTGGACGAACTACATCCGCGGGACTCTCGACGTCCTTATGAAACGGGGTCTGCCCGTAACCGGGATGGATCTGGCCGTCACGGGCGACGTTCCGCGCGGAGCTGGGCTAAGCTCCTCCGCAGCCCTCGAGACGGCCACGGCCGTGGCGGCGCGCGTGGTCGGAGGCTTTGCGCTCGAGGGGCCGGAGCTGGCGCTAGCCTGCCAGGAGGCGGAGAACCGGTTCGTTGGGGTGAGATGCGGCATAATGGACCAGTTCGCGTCGGCCTTGGGAAAGGCCGGACACGCCCTCTTCATCGACTGCCGGAGCCACCGATACGAGCTGGTCCCCGTGCCCCGCGGCTACCGGATAGTGATCTGCGATAGCGGAGTGCGCCGCGGACTTCGAGACTCCGAATACAACGTGCGTCGGGCCCAGTGTGAAGAGGCCGTGCGGTTGCTCAAGGAGGATCTGCCCCATGTCAGAGCTCTACGGGACGTATCGAGCGGAGAGCTCGCGGCATTGCAGGGAAAGCTTTCTGAGGAGGTCAGACGACGAGCCGCGCACGTGATCGCCGAGAACGAACGGGTTACGAGAGGCGTCAAAGCTCTGCGAGAAGGCCGGGTGGACGAGTTCGGGCGGCTCATGGTGGAGTCTCACGAGAGCCTTGCCAGGCTCTATGAGGTAAGCTGCCGGGAACTGGATCTGCTCGTGGACATCGCGCTCGCATGGCCCGGCGTAATCGGCGCTCGGATGACAGGCGCCGGGTTCGGGGGGTGCACCGTGAACCTCGTGCGCGAGGAAGCCGTTGGTGGCTTCGCAGAAACTGTCATGTCCGAGTATGGCCGGCGCGTCGATTCATCTAAGCTCAGCGCGCCTCCTCAAGTGTACGTTTGCGAGGCCGCGGACGGCGCTGGAGTCGTGCAGTGATTGGAGCTGGCGAGGAGGACGCTTCCTCTCATTCTGAAGAACTCGCAAAGAAAAGCGCTGAAGCGTGTTGACCCTAACGTAACGTGAGGGCTTAAGATGACAGTGCGGAGGGGTTCGGTTGACGTACACGGTCAAAGCCGTCTCGGAGATCGCGGGCGTGAGCGTCCGCACTCTGCATCACTACGACCACATCGGCTTGCTTAGGCCCGCTCAAAGAGGCTTCTCGGGGTATCGACTCTATACAGAAGAAGACCTCGAGCGGCTTCAGCAAGTTCTCTTCTTCCGGGAGCTGGGGTTCGGCCTTCATGAGATCAAGGAGATCATCGACCGCCCGGACTTCGATAGGAGGAAGGCCCTGCTGAAACACAAGGAGCTCCTGCTGGAGCGCAGAGAGCGGCTCACGCGGCTGGTCCAGCTGGTCGACCGAACCCTCGAGGCGATGGAGGAGGGCGTTGAGATGGACGAAAGAGAGATGTTCGAAGGGTTCGACCAAGAGCGCCTCGAGGAGGAAGCCCGGCAGCGTTGGGGTGGAACCGAGGAGTTCGAGGAGTCCATCCGGAGGACTCGAAGCTATACGAAGGTGGATTGGGCGGCGATTCAAGAGGAAGGCAAAGAGGTTCTTCAGGGAATAGCGTCGCTGACGGACAGGGCACCTTCGGATCCGGAGGTCCAGCAGTGGATCGGCAGGCACCACAAACATATCAACGATCGTTTCTACAGGTGCTCGCTCAAGGTCTACAGAGGGCTGGGAGACCTATACGTGGAGGACGAGAGGTTCAAGGCGTTCTTCGAGAGGATAAAGCCCGGGATGGCATGGTTCATGAGAGACGCCATGCACGCGTATTGTGACCGCCTGGAAGGCGAGTAATGGCATTCGCGTACGCGTGGCCGTTTCGCACCGCTAACCTCGGCTTGTCCGCGGCTAGCGGTGCGGTTTTGTCTTCCTAGAGCCGGGATGCGCCCCTTCCGTCGGGAACATCCTACCGGCCTGCGGTTGTCAACGCGTTCTCTATTGCCTTCAGTATCACCTTGCTACTATAGGTGGCCCCGGCGACCGTGTCCACGTCCAAGGACTGAGCGTCTACGACTCTTCCGGGTATTGCTTCTGCCGCAGCTCCCCGGCCATGTCGGTGTTCGACGAGCTCGATCTCTGATATCCTGTGATCCCTTACGGTCACTTTCACCCGAGCGCTCACCGGAAACATGCTGTAACTTCCGTAGTACGTGCCGTCAGCCACTCGGGACATGTCCACGTCCGCCATAGGCAGACTCTTGAGCTGCTCCAGATTTGCCTCCGTGGTCCTGATGAACGACCTTAGACCGATAGCAACGACGCACGCCACACCGACCACGCCAGTCAAGACGGCGAGCACCATCCTGCGTCTTCTCTTGTTCACATTGTCCATAAAGGGTTCACCTCCCTGTCCGACGCCTCCGCAACTTACCAGGTCATGGGAATCACCAGGTCCTCACGAGACTCTTTGCCCAAGCTGCCGCCCGTTCCAGCTCACCGTCTTTCAATGGGCCTTCGCTGTCCTTCACGAAAAACCCTTCGGGTGGAGCCGCAAGCGCGCCACCCTTCTTCTCGAGCCTATCCGCGATGGGCTTCGCGGCGTATCCGAACAGCCTGACCATGACGTTGAGAAAGCGTGAGCGCACGTCGGCCGCGGAGATCCTGGTGTCGAAGGCAGCCACCTTGACACCTTTCAGGCCTCCCGGTGGGATGCTGTCAAGAAAGTCCGTGACCGGCTTTGTCGGCCGGAAAGCCCGCGTGGGTGAACCGACGATCAGTAATCTCAATCCGTTCAAGTGTTCTGGCCTGACCTCGCTCGCACGAAGCGTTTCCGTGTCGGCCGGCGAGCCTATGGCCTTGCCCATCGCTCGAGCCACCTGCTCAGTATTCCCGAAAACCGAGTCGAACACTATCAGGGTTCTTGCTGCTGTCATTCGGGGATGCCTCCTCTTACGAGCTCCCGAGTAGTGAGCCCAGACCTCGTCCTTCATCGAGACTCACCCGAAGTCGTACATTCATTATTGCCAGCGTATCACCTTCCGACGGTTGAAGATTTCCCGGGAGCGTTCACACCCGGGAGGTTGCGGCCGCTGCTGCGACGGCGGGTTCCGCTGTCGAGTCCGGATATCAGCTCGCACTCACCGCCAGGAATTCCGCGAGGAGGATTGTCATCCGTAAGAGAGAAAGATTATACTAACAAAGAGCCTTCGTTGTGTCGAAGGGCGTTTTCCTGCCAATTGGCATGGCCTCTCGTGAGCGTCTGGCAGGCGCGGCGTCGTGGACGCGGCGCGTGGCCGTGAAGAGACGCACAAGCAAGATGCGGCTGAGATGCGGCTGAGATTCGGCTTGGATGCGGCAGGGATAGACGTGGGGCAGGCGACCTGAACAGCTCTCAAGCAGCTCTGCCTTCGAAGAGGCTTCATCCTACAGTAGAGTGGTGCGGGTGAAGAGAATGGTCGGTCTCGATTTGAAGCCGGTTGAGACGGTGAGCACGTCGACTCAGATTATCGAGCAGTTCGTGGAGATGATTCGAACTGCAAGGCTCAAACCCGGGAACTGCCTTCCCTCTGAAACGAGCCTGGCCAAGAGCCTTGGCACGAGCCGCGCGACGATCAGAGAGGCATTGAGCGGCCTAAAGGTCCTGGGGCTTCTGGAATCCATCCCAGGCAAGGGCAACTTCGTCAAGAAGCCCAGCATGGACTATCAACTCGAAGGCATCGTCGATACGATCAGGAGCCGGATGAGTTTCCTGGAGGCACTCGAAGCCAGAAGGGCGATAGAGGGTGAGGTCTGCTACCTGGCGGCGAAGAGGCGCACCGATTCCGCGCTTCGGGAAATAGAGGATACCCTGAAGAAGTGCAAAGACGTAAAGTCCGTGGACGAGTTCATCGATGCTGACTACGGATTTCACCTGGCCTTGGCAAAGGCGTCTGACAATCGCCTTTTCATCCAGTTCATCAAAGAGGCCTTGCTGAAGTTGGGGCAGCCGTATTACAATGCCATAAGGCTGGCCGAAGCGGCGGACGATCCCTCATCTGTGAAGAGGCTCTTCGGGAAGTCTTACGACGACCACGAGGCGATCTACAAAGCGATCCTGGAAGGAGACTCTGCGGCGGCTCGTAAGAGTATGATCAGTCATCTCCAGGCGGCCAGGCAGAAGTTCACGGAGTACTGCGAAATCGTAGAGCCCGATGACCTTCAGCCCGGGCTTGAGGACGAAGACCGTTCAGACTGCGGGGATTGCGGTGCGCGCGAGCGCCCCGTGGCTGTGTCGGGGGAAGCAGCCCGTCCGACGACGTAGCGCGTGTCCCCTAGGGGAGCGCTGTCAGCCGGTATGGCTGTCTGACAGCTTGACAGGTTGGCAGGGTTGGTTTATCATGTGTGTGCTGGCTCTTTCATGGGTTCGTTCGCAGGCTGGGATACCCCGGCCGTCCTACTCGAGCTGTCAGCGAGGGGCGCGCGACATCCACGTGAGACGGGTAATTCTTTAGTACAAATGTCAGACAGCAAGACAGTAAGACGAATTCGTCTTCGTCTATGATGGCCGGTCGCGTCGGCCGCTTCTCTCCAGAAGAAACGTCGCTGGTGCTCACAAGTCGCGTTCACCAGTCGCGGTGGTTGTCTCGTGCGAACCTGGCAGTGTTCCAAGTAACCTCCATATTGAGTCTACGCAGAAACTGAGGAGGTCTGACCTGATCGTAATGGTCCCGACGATTCTCATCATCGCGACTCTGGATACCAAGGAAATCGAGGCTGACTACCTGAAAGCGGCGATAGAGGGAAACGGGTTCCGCACGCTTGTGATGGACACGGGCATTCTCTCGCCTCCTCGGAGAATCAAGCCGGACATTCCAAGAGAAGAAGTAGCCATTGCGGGCGGCATGACCATCGACGGGCTGTTGGCGACCGGCAACAAGGGCAAGTGCATAGAGGTTATGATCAATGGAGCGAAGAAGGTAGCTCAGCAGTGGTATGCCGACGGGAGATTCGCCGGGGTGATCGCGATCGGCGGTTCCCAGGGCACAAACATTGCCACGGCCGTGATGCAGAATCTGCCGTTCGGCGTGCCCAAGCTGATGGTTTCCACGGTGGCTTGTGGCACTGCCACCTTCGGACCGTTCGTCGGAACCAAGGATGTGGCCATCATGCACTCAGTGGTCGACGTGCAAGGGATAAACGGTCTGACCAGGCGGGTGTTCATGAACGCGGCCGGCGCGATCTGCGGAATGGTAAGGAGTGCCGCGGGCCAGCTCGGACGCGAGCGGCGTAGAAGGACCGTCGCCATGTCGATGTTGGGGACGACGACTCCTGGAGCCCTGCGGGCGCGCGCGCTTCTCGAAGAGAGAGATTTCGAGGTGGTGGCCTTCCACCAGAACGGGACGGGAGGGATCGCCATGGAGGACCTGATCAGGGAGGGGTTCTTCGATGGCGTTCTGGACATCAACCTCCATGAAGTGGCGGACCGATACGTCGGAGGACTCCATGGGGCGATCAGGGATTACAGGCTGGAGTCAGCGTGCCAAGCTGGCTTACCACAGGTCATCGCTCCAGGGAGCATTGAGTATACGGTGCAGGGCCCGGCAAGCACGCTCACACCTGAGATGAAGCGGAGGAAGTACATAGTCCACAATCCCACTCTGACCCTGGTCCGACTCTCCCACGATGAAATGGCCGAAGTCGCGAGGCTGCTGGCGAGCAAGATCAACCAAGCCAGAGGACCGGTGAGAGTGTTTCTGCCGCTCAAAGGGTTCTCCTACCCCAACCGCGAGGGGCACGAGCTGTGGGATCCCGAAGGCAACCAGATCTTCCTCGAGACCTTCAAGAACGAGATTTCCCCCTCCATCCCGGTGGAGGAGGTGAATGCCCACATCAATGACGGACAGTTCATCGACCTGGTCGTAGGGAGTTTCCTCGAGATGATGTCACACTGCGACGGTGCCGAGGACGATCTCAGAATCCAAATGGGAAGGTGCGCGCGATGACCAACACAATCAAGGAGAAGCTGTCGGGGGTCTTCACCCCGATGGTGACCCCATTCAAGAACGATGAGATCCTCTATGAAGGGATAGTTGAGAACGTCAAGAGGATGAACAAGACTGGTCTTCGGGGATACTTCGTCCTGGGGACCAACGGAGAGTTCAGGTCGCTGTCGGTCGAGGAAAGACTCGCGGTTCTGAAGACGGTGATCGAAAACGCCGCTGACGACAAGGTGATCATGGCCGGAACGAGCGCGGAGAGCACCAAGGAGACCATCGACATCACCCGGGAGGCGGCCAAGCTCGGAGCGTCCATGGTCAGCTTGCTGATGCCCCACTTCTTCCGGAAACATCTCGACGACAACGCGTTGGCGGACTACGTAATCAGGGTGGCCGATGCTTCGCCAGTGCCAGTACTTCTCTACAACAACCCGTCGGTGGCCGCCGATGTGTTGATAAGCCCGGATGTGGTCAGGAAAGTGGCCGAACACCCCAATGTGGTAGGCATGAAAGACAGCTCCAAAGGCAACTTCAAAGCCTATCTCCAAGCGGCGGGCGGGAAGGAGTTCTACGTCTTGGCCGGGTCCGCCGGGTTCTTCCTCGACTTGCTGCAGGAAGGCGGAACGGGGGGCGTCCTCTCACTGGCCAACGTCTTCCCCGAAGAGTGCGTCAAGCTCTACGCCGCCTTCAGGGAAGGACGTCTCGATGAAGCCAGGAAGCTCAATGAGAGGATCGTTGAGTTGAACAAGAGGGTCTCAGGCTTCGGCGGAGTTGCCGCCGTCAAGAGCGCAATGGAGCTGGCTGGTTATGTCGGTGGAGACCCCAGGCACCCGCTGAGACCGTTGACGCAGGAGCAAAAACGGACTCTGGAGGCAAGCATCAGGGAACTGGGGTTCATCTAACAGCACAAGGCAAGAGGACAAGGGAGGAAACTTGAGATGCCGCGGAAGGAAACCTGGAACATCTACGAAAAGGGCTACGACGAGGTAGCCGAGTACTTGAAGCAAAACGACGTCATCATGATCCCGATGGGCTCCACCGAGAAGCACGGCGCCCACTGCCCGCTCGGGACGGACAGCCTGACGACCATGGGAGTCGTCCAGGTGGCGGCGAAGATAGCCAAGACCTGCTACACCCCCTTGATTCCCGTCGGCTACTCTCCGCACCACATGGGCGAGGTCAATCAGGGGACTGGAACGCTGACGTTCTCGGGAGACACCTACCGACGCATAGTGTACGAGCTCGCGATGAGCACGATATATCACGGGTTCAACAAGATAGTCTTCGTCACACACCATGGCAGCAACTCCAAGGTCGTCGACGACGTGCTGCGTAGACTCAGATACGAGACAGGTTGCTTCGTTTGCTGGTACAAGACCCCGACCGAGCGGACTTACTCCCTCATAGGTGAAATCGTTGAGGGACCGCCGGAAGAAACTCCTGGATGGCACGCCGGAGAAATCGAAACCAGCACCGCGTGGGCGGCCGATGAGGGCACCGTCGACATGAGCAAGGCCAAGCCTGACCGGACCCATGCCCCGCGATGGATGGGCCCTGCCTTCACGAAGCATGACGGCTCGGGGTTCGTGACCTTCATGGGCGCGGAGAACATCTGGGTTCCCATGGAACACCACGAGTATTCCGATACGGCCACAATCGGCAATCCGTTGAGGGCGAGCAAGGAAAAGGGCGAGAAGTACTTCCAGATCGCCGGCGAGGCTCTGGCGAAGTTCCTGGAGGAAGTGAAGAAGTTCGACATCGTCGTCCCGCTCGAGAAGCGTCTCTTCACTAATAGGGCCTAGTCAAGAGGGCCTGGTCGCCGACAGTGTCCGGGCCATAGCGGAGCCGAAGGGGACACGTCACGCTGGCACACATTACGTGAAGGTCGAGGAGCGTAGCACATGGGAAGACTGCAAGATCGGGTGGCATTGGTGACAGGCGCAGCCCAGGGCATGGGATTCGCCATCGCCAGATGTCTATTGAGAGAGGGCGCCAAGGTCCTCATCAACGACGTTAACCCCGATACCATTCAGCGGGCCGTAGAGGAGTTGAACAGGGAATTCCCAGGTCGTGTTCTTGGGAAGAAAGCCGATGTGACCAACAAGGCGGAGGTCCAGAACATGATCGAGGAGCTCTGCCGGGAGTGGGGAACCATCGACATCCTGGTCAACAACGCCGGCGGCGCCCTTCATACACCGTACAAACTGGAAGAGATAGAAGAGAAGCACTGGGATCTGGTCCTCAACGTGAACCTGAAGGGGACCTTCTTCACCTGCCAGTGCGCTATTCCCATAATGGCCAAAGCCGGTAAGGGTGCCATCGTGAACATGGCCGCGCTCGCTGGCCATTGGCGGGCGTCGTTGGCTGGTGTGCAGTACACGGCCGCCAAGGCGGGCGTGGAAGGGCTGACGCGCCAGCTCGCGTACGATTGGGGCCCCAAGGGAATCAGGGTGAACGCTGTCGCTCCCACGGTGACCATCACGGGCGACAGAGTCAAGTCGCTGTGGGATGACAAGACGGAAGAGGAAAAGAACAGGATCATCTCCCAGATCCCCCTCAGGCGGCTGAGTACGCCGGAGGAAATCGGTAACGCAGTGGTGTTCTTGGCCTCCGACGAAGCCAGCTACATCACCGGCATCACCCTGGATGTATGCGGCGGACGATACCTGAGGTGATGAGGCTGCGCTTTGCGGTCGCCCATTTCAGGGCGTCGCAAGAGCTTGGGGCATCCTCGGCAGTTGTTTGAGAAGCGAGATCTCAAAAGCCGCCCTCCGCGTAACGTCACGCGTTCCATGGCCCACCAAGGCCTGGAAGCCGTCATGCAAGTGGGAGCAGCAGGGGCGATACCACACGAGCAGGACGCTTTTTGCCGGGGATGCCCCGAACCTGTGGAGGTCTCTTTGACGGACTTGGGATTGCCTCGTGGTGAGGTATACAGAGAGGTATACAGATAAGAGGGATAGAAAATGGATCTGAAGAACGGCTACGTACTGCTTCCTCAGCCCATCGAGGACGAAGCGCGAAAGTTGCTGGAGGATGAAGGGCTGGACATAGTGGTGGCCCCGGATCCAAGTCCAGCCACCGTAGCGCCACTTATGAGAGGCGCGCGGGCGATCATCCTGCGGACCGGGATCGTTTTGGATAGGGAACTGCTGGAGGCGAGCGACGACCTGTGGACCATATCCAGAACGGGCGGAGGCGTGGATAACGTAGACCTCAAGGCTGCCACGGAAAAGGGGATTATCGTCACCTCAAGCCTCGGCGTGAACGCAAGCACCGTCGCCGAGCACACCATCTCGTTGATCTTGGCTCTCTTCAAACAGTTGTTCCTGATGGATAGAGAGGTTCGAAAGAACAACTTCAAGATTCGGTACAAGAACTACCCTCAAGATGTTCTCGGAAAGAGGCTCGGGATAGTAGGATTCGGCAGAATCGGGCAGATTCTGGCCGGCTATTTTCATCCTCTGTCGAAGACCAAGGTCCTAGCGTATGATCCCCTGCTGACTGAGGAAGTCAAGAATAGCTTCGCTGACACAGTCGACTTCGTGGGCCTGGAGGAACTCCTGCGAGCTTCCGACGTCGTGTCCATTCACGTTCCTCTGAACAAGTATACGCGGAACATGATCGGCTGGGAACAACTGAGTCTGATGAAGCGAGAGGCCTATCTCGTGAACGTCTCCCGCGGTGGGGTCGTGAACGAGCAGGACCTCATACGGGCGCTGAAAGAAGGGGTCATCAGAGGGGCCGGGCTGGACGTATTCGAGAACGAACCCATCGAGGCCGGCAATCCTCTGCTGGAGATGGACAATGTGATCCTCACCCCTCATACTGCTGCCTTGACCGAGGAGTGCGTGGTAAGGATGGCCACCGAAGCCGTCAAGCGGGTGATCGACCTCTTCAACGGGTACGAGCCGGCCATGATCGCCAATCCCGAGGTCCTGCGGTTTGAGAGATGGCAGCATCTCAAGAAAAGATGAGAGAAAGAGGGAAAAGACATGGACATCCCCAGGAGAATGCGCGCCGCTCATCTGGTCGCCCGCGGGCGTATTGAGGTTCTTGAAACCGACGTCCCGGTCCCCGGCCCCGATCAAGTGTTGCTTCGGGTGGAGGCCTGCGGGATATGCGGCACCGATGTCGAGATAAGGGATCATGGCATGCCCGGAGAGCCACCGCTCCCTTTCATCATGGGCCATGAATACGCCGGTGTCGTGGCCCAGGTCGGCTCGACGGTGGACGAATTCGCGGTCGGAGACAGGGTTGCGGTGGAGGTTCACAAGGGATGCGGTCGCTGCCACAACTGCATCATGGGGCAATACACCGCTTGCCTGAACTTCGGCAATCGCAAGAAGGGACATGCCGCCAACGGCATGACCGCGAACGGCGGCTTCGCTGAGTATGCGCTTAACCACGTGAATACCCTCTACAAGATCCCCGATGAGATATCCTTCGAAGAGGCGGCTCTGATCACGACTGCTGGATCGGCTTTCTATGCCATCGATGCCATGGGTGGCTACATTGCCGGTGATACCGTGGCGGTGATCGGCCCCGGTCCCATCGGCCTAGCCCTCGTTCAGGCGGCAAAGGCGCTCGGAGCGGCAAGGGTGATCCTCACAGGCACGCGCAAAGGCAGGCTCGAATTGGGCAAGAGTATGGGTGCAGATTGCGTCGTCGACATAAGCGAAGGACAGGACCCGGTCAAAGTCGTGAAAGGGCTGACAAACGGGGCGGGCGCGGACGTCGTGTTTGACGCGGCCGGGGTTTCGTCTTCACTCGAGTCGGCCCTTGACATGGTCAGGCCCGGCGGCGCCATTGTCTTGGTGGCCTTCTACAAGGGCCCTGTCACTGTGAACATTTCCAAGGCGGTCGTTCGTAACGTGAATCTGTACACCGTGCGAGGCGAGGGACGGCGCAACGTGAGGCGCGCTCTTTCCATGGCCGCTCAGAAGAAAATGGACCTCAAGCCACTCATCACTCACCGGTTCGCGCTCAATGACATCAATGAGGCCTTCGAGACGTACACGAAGCGGATAGACAATGCTATCAAGGTCATCGTTCATCCGCAGCAGCAGTAGATGAGCGGTGGATGAGCCGTAGATGAACGATAGACGCAGCTCAGGTGCCACTAGTTCTACGTCTCGTGAGTCTGCGATATGCGAGGGGGTGGCAGGCCAAAGAGTTCTCCGGTCTCTTGTCCCTGGAAAAAGAACTACGTACAAGGAGGTAAGTGGGAGATGAGAGGTCGTTATCTGGTTGCTGCAGTACTTATCGTGACGATGGCGCTTTGTCTCTCCACCGGAACGGTCGGTGCCGTGCAGAGATTTGCCTACAGCGCAAGCAATCCCGGCGGCACCTGGTACACGATGATCGGAGGATTGGTGAAGCTACTCAACGAGAAACTCCCGGCCGATATCAGAGTCGATATGATAGCAAGCGGCGGTTCAGTCCTGAATACGCGGCGGTTGGCAACGGGGGAAGCCGCCCTCACGATGTCGTACTCCTCTCACCTGTGGGAGTGCTGGAATGGAAAAGGGATCATGGAGGGGCGGCCGAGCGACGCTCCTCGGATCATGTTTGAGATTTACCGAAGCGACCATTATTTCGTGACCTTGGCCAACAAGGGGATCAAGACTCTGGAGGATCTCGAGGGCAAGCGGGTGGTCCTCGGTTCGCCCGGTTCTGGCACGAGCGACAACTCTAGGCTCACTTTCAGGACGCTCGGCATCAAGGTCATCGAATCCGAATTAGCGTTCGACGAGGCCGCCCGAGCGTTGCAGGACGGGAAGGTGGACGCCATAGGGATGAGCGGGTCTCCGGCAGCCGGCATAGTTGAGCTGGCAGCCACGAGAGACATCTACGTCATTCCCTTCACCGATGAGCAGTTGGACAAGATCGTGGCGCAAGCTCCCTTCTTCTCCAAAGGGTTCATGAAGGCGAACACGTACAAGGGACAGACCAAGGACGTGCCTTGCTTCATGTTCAGCGTATATCAGGTCGCGCACAAGTCCGTGCCCGACGACGTGGTGTATCAGATGATGAAGATCATCTTCAGCCCGGAGGGCAGAAGCTACCTGGCGGACGTGCATCCGCAGTGGAAACCCATGGGCAACGATCCGCAGGCGGTTAAGATGCTTGGTATACCCTATCATCCTGGCGCGGAGCGCTTCTGGAAGGAACAGCAGAAGTAACAGCTCTCAGGGGAGCAGGGATTCCCTCCCTGTTCCCCTTCTTTCTACCCTGTGGATCAGGAGAGCAGTGCTGCAAACGATCGTCTGAAGCAGAGCTCACGGTTGTGTCGCGTACGGGTGGACGAAGGAGGCACGGAAATGCGTCAACTTGGCAGTACCACTAAGCTGCTCGTCAAGCTCATTGCTATAGCTTTTTCCGCTTTCTATTGTTATACGGCCGGGTTCGGGATTATATCCAGTGAGACTCACCTTGGGATCTACCTTCTGGTCACGTTCCTCCTAGTCATGCTCTTGTATCCCGCCTCCAAGAGATGGCCCCGGAGCAGACTACTGTACGCGCTGGACGCTATCCTGATCGTCCTGGCATGCGCGTCCGTCATCTACTGGATGGTCGAGTACAGGGAGTACGCGGCCATGAGGGCCGGCTGGACGAACCAATGGGATCTCATCTTCGGTCTAGTCGCGATCGTGATCTCGTTGGAAGTGACCCGCCGGGCCATGGGCAACGTTCTGCCCATCATCGGCTTGATAATGCTCGTTCTGACCTACTTTGGGCCATATTTGCCCGGCATATTTAGGCATGGCGGTATACGCCTGTCCTCAATGGTTGAGTACTTCTACTACACCAGCGGGATCTTCGGGACGATCGTGTCCACGTTCGCCACATACATCGTCCCCTTCCTGATTTTCGGATCCTTCCTGAAAGCCTCTGGCGCTGGTGATTTCTTCATCGATTTGGCCAGTTCCCTTACGGGACACGTGCCCGGGGGACCGGCCTTGATCGCTGTCGCCGGCAGCGCGGTTTTCGGCAGCATCTCCGGGAGTGGAGTGGCCAACGTCGTCGCTACCGGGACTTTCACAATTCCGATGATGAAGAAGGTGGGCTATACCGCGGAGTTCGCCGGAGCGGTCGAGGCCGCGGCTTCCTCGGGCGGTCAGCTTCTGCCTCCGATCATGGGCGCAGCCGCCTTCATCCTGGCGACCCTTACCGAACAGCCCTACTCTACGATTGTCTTGATCAGCTTCACGCCGGCCTTGATCTACTACTTTTCCCTAGCCTTGATGGTGTACTTCAGAGCGCGGCGGAGACAGTTGAGTGGTCTGAGCCGTTCGGAACTCCCGGCATTCTCCCAGGTGATGAGGAAGGGCTGGTACTACATATTCACCATAGTGACCGTCGTTGTCGTCATCGCCTTGGGTTACTCCGCAGCCGCGACGGCTTTCTGGGGCTCGGCGTTCGTCGTGGTGTGCAGCATGTTCCGCAAGGACACCAGGTTCACACTTAAGAAGCTCCTTGCGGCCCTGGAGGACGCCGGGAGAAGTTCGCTGAGCGTCGGCGCGACCGCGGGAACCCTCGGGATCGTGATGGCGAGTCTGACTCTGTCGGGTCTTGGAGTGAAGCTTTCGAGCCTGATCCTGTCTGTTGGACAAGGCAATCTCTTCCTGACGGTGGTCTTGACGGCGCTCATCGCGACCATCATCGGCATGGGCCTGCCGACGACTGCTTCCTACATCATCATGTCGATTCTGGCGGCTCCTTCTCTGATCCAGCTCGGGGTGAACCACGTATACGCGCACATGGTGTGTATGTGGTTTTCAGTGATATCCAATATCACGCCTCCTGTGTGCGTGGCCGCGTTCGCAGCCGCCAGCATTTCCGGGGGTAATCCGATGAAAACGGGCTTCCATGCGGTTCCTCTCGGGATCTACATGTATCTCTTGCCGTTCCTCTTCATCTACCGTCCGCAAGTCTTCGTCTATGGACACCCGTTCCTCAGCGGACTGGAGATCGTGATCACCTTGGCGATTGCCACGGTCGCCTTCGCGGCGGGATTCCAAGGATGGCTATTCCGTAATCTGCGCGCTTGGGAGCGGGCGGTGTATTTTGCGGCGGCCCCTCTGATGATCCACACCGGTTTGGTGACTGACCTCATCGGGGCTGCCATTATCTTGGTCATGAGCCTGTACGTCCTCGCGAGTTCAAAGAGGGTCGGCAGGGCGGTTGCTGCGTAGAGTCATCTGTGTGGGGCCAACAGGGTGGCTACGCCGTAAGTGAGCAAGGCCACGGTCGGAGGGAGCGGAGCGGTGTGGCTGGAGGCGAGCTGGCGGTCGCAGGTTAGCTGCAGGACCCGGGTGGAACGGACCGGTTGGAACACGCCAATGACAAAGGGGGTACCGAGATGAAGACTGTAACCCTTGAAGAGCTGCCTCTCGTGAAGATCGAAAACCGCAAGGGTCTCTATCACCGAAACATAATCGACAAGAGCGTAGGAGCCAAGAACTTCACTCTTCACTTCGCCAGGATGGAAGAAGGAGGGTTCGGCGTCGCGCACAGCCATGCCGTCCCTGAGCACTTCCTGCTGGTGGTCTCGGGAGAACTCGAAGTGCGAAACGACAAGGAAGCGCACAGAGTCCCCGCTGGGACGGGCATCCTGATCTATCCGGGTGAGGTTCACGAGGTGACCAACGTCAACAAAGGACCGACGGAGTACTTCGTGATATACAGCCCCCCGAACGAGTAGCGAGTGAGTGAACAGGGGTCACTCCCGGCCGGTGCCGGAGCTGCGGTGGCTGCGGTGGCTGCGGCGGCTGTGGCGGCTGTGGCGGCGTTGATTGCGAGGGTCGCGTGGGTCGCGCTGTGGGTGATGGGTGACGCCGCGAGCGGTCCGCTGGGCGGCGTGGCGTAGGTGGGCCGGTGGCGCTGACGGTGTTGGCGGCACCGGCCCACAAGTCCCACCGGGCAATCCCGAGGGCGGCCTTGGAGGAAACCCGACGGCACGGCCGGCAGCTACGTGCTCGGGACTGTGCCCTGCTCGAGACGCCGTTGCCTTCACGGCCTCCGCTTGTGAGGAGCGAGAGATATCGTTATCATTGTCAATGTCCGCGCAGACCTGGCTCTTCTTCGCGTGCATCACCCATAACCCGGGCACATCGGTGCTAACGTGAGCGCGACCGTCTCTCCTCCATATGCCTCTATACGTGCATACTTCTGACCCTCACCATGCCAGCGGCCCCTGCGGGTTTGAACCGGAAGGCCTAGACAGGTAATGCTTAGGTGCACCAAACTTGACGAAGAGACACATCTTCTCAGACCGCTCAAATGATGACACCATTGCAGGTTGGCGACAGAGATGTGCCTCGCCCGGCGACAGAAGTATCTCACATCCATTGACACCGACGAGTCCCAGGAGTATCATGAAGACGAGTTTTTTGCATAGTGATAAAAGGGGTGCGTTGGATCCGATGCCGGGCCAAAGACGCTCTCTTTCCAGCACCAGGTTCATAAGGTCGTTCAACGTGGTTTCAGCGCTCCAGACGTTGTATCGCGAAGGCGCGTGCTCGAAGTCGAGGATCTCCCAGATTACGAGCATGAGCCCGGCGACCGTGACGAGAATCATTTCAGAGCTAGTTGAACAGGGAGTTGTAAGTGAGTACAAGGTCGCGGAATCTACCGGCGGACGAAAGCCTGTCATTTTCAGACTGAACTACGACAAGCTCTACGTCGTCGGCATTCAGCTGGTCCGGGATGGTGTCGCCCTCGGGTTGTGCGATCTCAAAGGAAGGATCCTCGCCAAGAGGAAGTTCCGGCCGTATTCGCTCGAGCCCAAGAGCCTCATCGCCGAACTCTCGAGGGAGTTCGAACTTCTTTTGGGTATGAACGGTGTGAACCGAGAGCACATTCTCGGGAGTGGGCTTGCCATATCCGGCATAGTCAGTTCGGAGAGCGGTACGCTCGTCCGTTCAGTGAACCTTGGATGGAGCGATGTGCGGATATCCGAGGTGCTCGAAAGCGCTTTGGGGTTTCCGGTCGTCGTCGAGAACGACGCCAATGCGGCAGCCCTCGCCGAGCTGTGGTTCGGCTGTGCGCGGGACGTATCGAGCTTCATGTATCTGAAGACGGATACCGGCGTAGGGGCGGGTATTGTCTGCGGTGGGAGTCTCATGGCAGGCCCGCGCGGGATGGCCGGTGAGATCGGGCATGCTCCTGTAGTCAGGGACGGACGTGAGTGCGTGTGCGGCCAGCGCGGATGCCTGGAGACATACATGTACGCCCAAGGACTGCTAAGACGATACGAGACCGAGACAGGAGTGCACCTAGAGGAGCCGCGCGACTTCTTCACGCTCATCACGTCGGGTGACGAGGCAGCCCGGCGGATGATGGACGAGGCGGCTGAGGCGCTCGGGGTGATGGCGTCGGTTGCAGCCACGATGCTGGATCTCGACCTCATCGTAGTTGGAGGGCTCTGGGGGGAGCTTGGGGAGCGGTTCTGCGACCCGGTGGAGAAGCGCTGCAACGAGATAATGGAGCGGACCGGGTTGGGGAAGACGCTCAAAGTGCGAGGATCGGCGCTGGGGGAGGACTCCGACATACGCGGAGCGGTTGGCATCGTGATCGATAAGTGGTTCACCCCTCGGATATAGTCGAAGTGCACATGCAGGGCTCGCAGGGATGAAGCACAAGAAAGCGCTTGCCTGGCGGGTCTTCTTGGAACGATCGAGATCGGCGGGACTCCGGGCGGCCACCGCGGCGAGGAGACGACAATGCAGACAGTGAGCGATGAAATGCGCCAACTTTTTTGCAGTCAGCATAGAAGTTTCCACCCACGCTTTCGGGTGCACAGCCGAAACCCCGTGTCCCTGCGACGCCCTATGTGTCCGCCATCCCGCGTGCAGCCGGCGACCCGCGCTCATCTCCTATGCGGCGCGTGCGTCCTGTCCCGTGTCTGTTTCGCGTCCCGTGCGTAGCCGCCATCCCGTGCCGAAGCGCCGTTTCCTGTGCATCACGTGCGCCACGCCTCCGCGCACGTTCAGCGACAACACAGGATTATCGTCATGTCCGAAGGGTTTGTGTGACTCGTCATCCCGAGATAGAAGAGCAAACAAAGGAGCGGGCCAATGACACAGCGTGTGGAGTCACTCATCGGACAGCTTTTCATCACTGGCCTTCCGGGGCCTGTCGTAGACCCCGCTTTCGAGGCGCACTACTCACGCTGTCCGTCTGGCGGATTCATCTTGTTCGGCCGGAACGTGCGCGACTCGGCCCAGGTGCGTGGGCTGACCGGTGCGCTTGCCGACCTGGCGTCGCGGCGCTATCAGGATTGCGGCCCGCCCATGATCGCCATCGATCAAGAGGGAGGAAGCCTGTCTCCGCTGAGAAGGCTCGTCTCGTCGCTCCCGGGCAACATGGGGCTTGCAGCCACGGGAGATCCCGAGGCCGCCCGTTTGGCGGGGTACGTGACCGGGCGGGATCTCCTGTCTCTCGGCATCAACACAAACCTCGCTCCGGTTCTCGACCTTGCTCGCGAGCCTCTGAATCCCGCCGTCGGCACTCGCTCTTTCGGCGACGATCCGAAGAAAGTCGCGGAGCTCGGAGCGGCCTACGCCGATGGGCTTCTTAGGTCCGGGGTGCGCTTTGTCGCAAAGCACTTTCCGGGCCATGGGACCGTCTCCGAAGACTCCCATCTCTCTCTGCCGGAATGCCGGATGTCCAAAGACGTCCTCCTGGCACAGGACGCCGTCCCGTTCATAGAAGTGGCCTCTATTCCCAAAGCCGCCTTGATGGTGGCCCACGTCAGGATCATGGACATTGACCCACGTCTGCCCGCCTCGCTATCACACCGCTTGGTGACGGGGCTACTCAGGAAACATCTAGGCTTCGACGGCGTCGTGCTCACCGATTGTCTCGAGATGGGCGGGGTTCGAGAGGTGAGCTCCGTTCCCGAAGCTGCGGTGATGGCGATAGAGGCTGGCTGCGACATGGTTCTCATCAGCCACACGCCTGAGCTTCAGGAGGCGGCCTTCGAAGCGATGCGCGACGCTGTTCTCTCCGGAAGGCTTGACATCGAGAGGGTGGAGCGATCGGTGGCAAGGATACACGACTGGAAGCAGGGGCTCGCTGCCACGGTCGGGGCGCCTACCGCGCCTCTCGCCACCCTGTTGCCGCGAGATGCCCGAAGCCGGTTCCTGGACGGCCTCGGTGAGCGGGTGGTCACGTTCGTGGACGGAGACGTCCCGGGCTCATGGACGTTCGAACCGACACCGGTGGTGCTCGTGACCCCGTCCATGGACCGCATCACCTTGGCCGAGGACTCGGTCGACGCGTCGCTCCTCCTCCAAGCGCTCGAGTCCGTCGGCATCACGTGTGAGAGGGTGCATTGCTCAATGGATCCGGATCCTCGGGAGATCGAGGAGGTCGTCGCGCGCGTGATGGGCTCCTGGAGAGCCATGGCTCGGGGGGCTCGTCATGCAAAGACGCCGGAGTCGCACACGGCCGCGGCCACGGGGGAGGCGATTCGTCCGAGAGTTGCTTTCGTGGTGAGAAACGGTGGGAAAGCTCCAGGCCAGGCGGCGCTGGCGCGAGCTTTGGAGGCCATTGCGAGCCTGCTGCTGGTAGGCATCAGGGATCCTCGCGAAGTGCGCATGCTGCAAGCGGTACTTTCAAGGCGAGCTCCCGCCGTGTTCACCTACAGCACCGAAAACATCGTCCTCAATGCACTCGCGCGGGTGATGGCCGGCAAAGCAAGTCCCAAGGGGGTGGTGCCTGTCAAGATGTGAACGAATGATGCTCTCCACAGGTTTTCGGGGCCGTCGGGGGAGTCGGACGAGTTGCCACGGTTCGAAAGTCTGGTACTGCAAGGCATACAAGGCAAGGAGGGAACGACATGTTCTCCGGCAAGCGGAAGACACTTGTGATGTTGGTCTGTGTCTTGGTGGCCTGTGCCGTCACGGGCGGGCTCGGAGGCAACGTGAGCGTAGCGGCGGACAAACCCATCGTCTTGAGGGTCCTCAACTATATGGATGCAACGAGCCCTTCCGCGTACCGTGAGATCACGGAGGTTTGGGAGGCTTTCGAGAAGAACAACCCAGATATCAAGATCGAACGCGAAGACCTCTTCAACGAGCCGTTCCATCAGAAGACAGAGGCGTATGCAGCTGCGGGACAGCTGCCCGATGTGATGTACATGTGGCCGGGGGGAAGGTCGAGCACTCTCCATACCAAGCGTTTGGTGAAGGATCTCGCGCCTCTTCTCGGAGAAATGAGGAAGGAGTTCTCAGAGGCGGCGCTCGTGCCCCAGGCCGGCGGATATCTCGCCGAACTGCCTATCGGCGTTACCGCGACTCACGTGCTATATGTCAACGCCAAGATGCTCCGCGAGATGGGACTCGCGCTTCCCAAGACCTATGATGAGCTGAAGGCGATGGTTCCGAAGTTGAAAGCCGCCGGCAAGGACGTCATTCTCATGGGAGCCCAGGACGATTGGGTGATGCAATCCTGCTTCTTCAGCATGATCGCCGGCCGGCTGTGCGGCGACAAGTTCATTGACGACGTGTTGGCGGGGAAGGCCAAGTTCACTGACGCTCCGTTCGTGAAAGCGCTCAAGTTCTACGAGTCGCTCTACGCGGACGGAGTCCTCAGCAGGAAGATCCTGCAAACGCCGTACAACGAGGTGAACGGCCTGTTCGCCTCGGGCAAGGCTCCGTTCATGATCGACGGCGACTGGAAGGTGAGCAACTTCCTCACCGATCCCTCTACCGGCAGGGCCCTCATCCCGCCCGCGGAACAGAGGGACTACGTCATGACGGTGTTCCCGCAGATACCTGGCGAGATCAACCACAGCACCACGTCCTCTGTCCCGGGCGTGGGGTTCGGGATGAACGCCGAGATCCCGGCCGGGTCTGAGAAGGAGAAAGCCGCATGGAAGCTCATAATGTGGCTCACGTCTCCTGAGGTCCAAAGGATCCGCCTCGAGACCGGAGCGGCGTTCCCGTCGAGGAAGGGTGTGACCAGCGACAAGCTGGAGCCTCTGGCTCAGGAGCGGGCCCAGTTCTACGGGAGGTTCAGCGGCACGTATGTGCTGGACAACGCGTTGCACGCACAGGTGTACGGCCCGCTGAACGTGGGTCTCCAGGAGATCGGGCTTGGGATCTCCACTCCGGAGCAGGTGGCGGCGAAGGTGCAAAGAGCCCTTGAAAGCTGGAGGGCAACGCAGAAGTAACCGTTGGGGATGAGCGAGTGGATTCGTCGTCGGAGAGGGCCGGCGGGGTGGGCCTCGATGCGTAGACTACGAGGCTGCCCCGTCGGCGGCTCGGCGCGGCCCGTCGGTACGGGGTCGGTACGGGAGGCAACAGGTTTCCGCGGCGCTCAGACCGGGTAGCGCGCGCACCGTCGCGAACCCTCTGGTTTACATGCGGGTCTGCAGGATAGGCTACCATGCGTGTGACGTGAGCTCGACTTGAGCCTGCAAGCTGGTCGACCATGTGGAGGCATGTGGAGGAAGCCTATGATAAGGCAGAGACAGCCTATGATAGGGCAGGGGAAGTGGAAAGTGGCAGAAGAGCGCCGCGCGTACCTCGTGCTGGTGCTGCCGGCCGTCATAGTGTACTGGCTGGTCATGACCTTCCCAACGGTGTTCTCGGTGGCGTTGAGTCTCACCGATTACAACGGTGGGCGTCTCTTCAGCAGCGCCAATCCGGTCCATTTCGTCGGACTTGCTCACTACACGAGGATGTTCTCCGACCCGTACTTTTGGATCGCGCTGAAGAACAACTTCTTGATCGTCTTCATCTCTGTCTTCGGGCAGATCCCTCTCGGTTTCGTGCTCGCTTACATCCTGTTCAGGAAGCTCGTGAGAATGCCAGGCTTCTTTCAGACGATGATATACCTTCCATGCACCATATCCACGATAGTCGTCGGCATCCTCTGGCAGTCGTTCTTCTCGCCGTACGGGCCGTTTTCAGAGTTCATGCAGGCGGTTAGGCCAGGGTGGGAGAACACTCTGTTCATAAACCCGAGGACTGCCATGCTGCCTGTGCTTTTCGTGATGCTGTGGATGTACACAGGGACCTACCTTATCATTTTCCTGGCGAACCTGCAGAAGATCGAGCCTCACATCATAGAAGCCGCGCGGATCGACGGCGCGTCCGAAGGCCAGGTGCTGCGATACGTTATACTGCCGTCTCTGTCCGGGGTCGTCGTGACCTCGGCTATCCTTGCCATATCAGGCTCGCTGCAGAGCTTCAACCTGATCTTCGCCATGACCGGCGGCAACCCCGCAAGACGGACGTCCGTGCTCTCTCTTTACATGTATGACAACGCGTTCCGTGGCGCGCCGGACTATCCGCTGGCCAACGCCATATCGACGTTCATGGTGATCATCAGTTTTGCCCTGATCTTGGTCACGAAGACGATCGAGGGACGGTTTGGGGGTCGGGAATGATGTGGGAGCCGTGCGCCGTGCCGAAGAGGCTTGTGGGGAGAGAGATTGGGCTCGCGGGCCGGATCCTGGTCTATCTCGTGTTGGTGGCGTTCACCGCGATGACGACGTACCCGATTATCTGGCTCGTGTTGAACTCATTCAAGACTACTCAGGAGTTCCAGGTGAACAGGCTTGGACTGCCACAGCACTGGACCGTCGCGAACTATCCAAATGCCTGGCGTATCGGCGACTTTGGCGGGCTATTCCTCAACAGCTTGCTCTACACCAGCGTATCCACGGGGGCGATAGTAGTCATTTCGCTGGCGGCGTCATTTGCTTTCGCCAAACTCAGGTCTCGCGCGACGCCGTTCCTCTACGGCAGCTTCGTCATTGGGATTCTGCTGACGTTGCAATCCATAATGGTGCCGCTCTTCTTGATGGCCAGTGCCACGCATCTATACAACACTCGCCTTGGGGTCCTGATCCCGTATGTGGGAATAGGGCTTCCGTTGGGCGTGTACCTGTGCACGGAGTACATCAAGAGCATCCCCGACTCGATAATCGAGTCTGCCAGGATCGATGGCGCCAGTTATCTTAGGATCTTCGCCTCGATAGTCATGCCCATGGCGAGGCCCGTTGCGACTACACTTGCGATACTCAGCGTCACGAGCGTGTGGAACGAGTTCATGCTCATAAACATCCTCGTATCAAAGAACTCCCTGAAGTCGCTTCCCGTGGGGATCCTGAAGTTCTCCGGCACGCTGTCGTCCGATTACGGAAAGCAGTTTGCCGCCCTTGTCATCGGGATGCTTCCGATGCTTGCCTTTTACCTCATCTTTCGCAACCACATCACCAAGGGCGTGTCTGCAGGGGCGGTCAAAGGGTGAAGGAGGGCCTTGAGAAGCGTTGCCGAAAGCGTTCCTGAAAGCGTTGCCGACTCCGTGCGCGACCTCGGCGACTCGCGCTTGGACGAAGAGCCATGCCTTTGGCTGCGTGTCACGTCACCCGGGGACTCAAAAAACGCAGGAACGAGTGGCATTATGATATCCGGAGTGTAGCTCGGTGGAAGCTCCTTGACTCTCATATCCACCGCGAATTCGGGGTGGAACGCGTCTTGTGGGGCATTCTGGCGCGTCCGGCGCGGTTGAATACAAAGAACTAGGGTTGGAATGCCAAGGGCCAGAGGCGAGTGTTGTATATTCCGGGTCGTTGACGTCTATTTGGTAGAGAGGTGGTTACCTACCCAGACTTGAATTGAGGGAGGAAGGCACCAATGAGAAAACTGGTATCCCTGGCATTCTTATTCGCTCTTCTATTGACCGTTACCACAACGGCAAGCGCGAACGCTTTCAGTTTCAACCTCACGTTCTGGTCCCCCTCGACTAGTGGCGTGGACGAGGTAGGCGCGATAGTGTACGGATGCCTCCATGACGACGCTACGGCTTCCTATAGCCGCCACGATACGACATACTGGCTAAGGCCCCGAGCAGGGGTGGGAAGCCTCCAACCCATCCTCTCAGGTTCTATGCGCATGGGTTCCGACTGGGGCATATGCGGTTCCTACTGGTCTCACTCCGGAGAAGGTGTGATAGGCCCGGTTGTGCTCGCTGGGCCGTGGACTGACGAGGATGACCACTATGGTATGGTGATCAGCACGGACCCCAGGTACATCGTGGAAGGCTTCTCGGGAGGTGAGGATATCTCGGTGTCAGTCTGGAACTGGGACCATTATGACTACGATCTCGAGGAATGGGTCGGGAAATCCCTTGGGCTTTTCTTCGAGAGCTCCAAGAACGTCAGCCTCTCCTCGCTGGACCTTGGCGTTGAGCGGGAAATGGCGCTCTCCCACGATACTACATTTGCGGGTTTCGTCGGGATAAAGAGAGGGACCTGGTCAGCGGACAGCGATCTTACCGCAGCAGACCTCGGAGGCACGTATGATACCTACCCGGAGGATTACGAGTTCAACTGGCAGCGGATCGTCAAGGCCGTTAATGCAACCATGTTCGGCCCCGCTGTATCTGTATCCGGCCACCTTCGCAAGGGGAACCTCGGGGTCGGGGCCAAAGTGGGATACGCGTACCTCCCCTGGGGAAACGCCACGCAGACGGTGGACCGCACGAGCGCAAGAGATACGTACGCTGAGGGAAGCCTCATATCTAGAGAGGCTGGCGAGGCGTACTCATTCGAGCACGTGTTCTCGCCTTCAACGCAGGTTCTAGATCTCGAAGCCACGGTGACCTACAGGGTGACCGAGAATCTACTCGCGGCGGTGGGGCTCAAGAAGTCAACGTGGTATGAACTCCCGGCCATCCTCCATCTTGATGAGGTCTTCTGGAATTATGAGGCGTCTGCAGGCTCAACATCAACCGTATCGGTGGAAGGCATCACCGTCGGCTTGGTGTATTCCTTCTAGCGGGCGGGCGAGCTACATACTCTCGGCGGTAACAACAGTGTGAAGGCTCCCGTTCGAGGCAACCCGACAGGATCTATGGACTCGGGCAAGGGGCGGGGTGTGAGACAGCACCCGCCCCTTCTGCGCGAGGATGTCAGTCCCGCCAGATCAAGCGCCGACGCCGGCGACGCCACGTTGCACCCCGCTTGCCTGCGAAGCCACGCGATAGCGAGTCGCAAAGCATCACTCCCTAGCGTGTTGAGCCTGACCGCAACCCAATCGAGGTATTCCACGTCGTCCAGTGGGAGCTTGAAAGAAACGCGCACTAGTGGCTGAGGACGGAGAGAAGAGATGTCGCCAATCATGAGTTGGTTCTTCGTCAACTTTGGTGTACACTCGTTGTGCCGCACTAAGTCGATGTGGAACGGCCGGGCCTCGGCGATGCGGGGTCGGCGACGCGGCATTAGCAGCCGACGACCGCGGCGAAGAGCGGACTCGTCCACGCCGGGGACTCCGGGTGCCACGGTCACTTCGCTTTCACGCCTGGCGACCCGTGGAAGCACGGTGGCACTCGGGCGAACACGCACGTAGTGGGCGATCCTTGCGCCAGCGGTGCTGTTGGGCCCATGCACAAGCATTCGCAGCAGTCGTGTCAAGCGCTCCGTACGCTGGGCGGGGCGTCTTGCCAGCAGGCCGAGTGGCTCAGAGAAGGTCCACTTAAAGACTGGTGAGCCATCCGGGACTCGAACCCGGGACACCCGGATTAAAAGTCCGGTGCTCTACCAACTGAGCTAATGGCCCACCTCAAGAATCGTGCTATACAATTCGCGTGATAGCGCGCGGACGCCCGTGCGACACATTACAATACTACCACAACCAAGCTGTGCTATCAAGGGCAGACCGCTGCCAGTACGTGTCAGGAACCGCGTGGCGGTCCCGCTCGGTTTGAGAGTCGCACTCCTAGGTAGTCGGGTCACCCGGTACGAAGCATACTGGTTCCGTGGTCCCGTCGGTCCCGTCGCGTGTGGTTTGCAGCAGGCTGCAATGGGATCGGGAGCGCGTAGCGATTCTTGCGGCGGGGAAACGGTCGTGATGTCAGGGCCTCGGGCCAGCCCACTCCAGCCCACCGCCCACTGCCAATCGATACAGACGGTCTTTGCTATAATGATGGTAGCGACGTGAGAAAACCTTCGCGCCGCCTAAATGGTGGGCTGCCACTAGCCGTCATGGCACCGGGACGGCAACAACGACCGGAAAGTTCTTGTGACCAAGGGCGATGTCCCGCGGCGAAGTCCGGAGCGATTCTTGGAGGCCGGGGCTCCCAGCGTGTTGCGGCTTCTCATAGATACCGAAGCTCGAACTCAGAAACAGCGTCCGGTTTGAACGGTATACACGTGGAGTGCGCTCACAGTGCGCCTAGGCATCGTTTGGACATCGGCATTGGTTATCCATAGGCGTGTATCTTGACAGGCTCCCGAAGGGAGGCGAGGAGAATCACACACAAGGCTAGGCCAAGGGCGAGAGACATAGGGATCGACATCGGGGTGCTCCTCCCCGGGAAATTCAATGCCATCACGGACGTGGCGGGAGTCGGCGTCGGTCACGTTACATTGACCGGCGGCGAGGGGAAACTGGTCCCGGGCAAAGGGCCGGTCCGCACTGGCGTCACTGTTGTATCGCCACACGAGGACAACTTGTTCGAGGAGAAGGTGCCGGCCGCTGCGTTCGCGCTCAATGCGTTCGGCAAGGCAATCGGGCTGGAGCAACTCAACGAGCTCGGAAACTTGGAAGCGCCCATAGCCCTCACCAACACTTTGAATGCGCCCCTCGTGGCGGACGCGCTCATCGAGTGGGCTATTTCGCGGAACCCTGACATCGGGATTTCCACGAGCACAGTCAACCCCGTAGTGGGCGAGGTGAATGACGGCTATCTGAACGACATCCAGGGGCGCCATGTTCACAGGGAGCATGTCTTTGCGGCAATAGACCTCGCAGTGGAAAACGCGCGTGGCGCAACAGGGAAGACGACAGGGAGGATGGTAGGAGAAGAGACGGCAGAAGGGGCGGCATCCGAAGCCCACTGGGCGGCGCAGGGGGCGGACAAGACAGCACGACGGACAGCGCCGGGGACGGACGGGATGGGAGCGGCGGTGCGAACAGAGGAGACAGCGCCCGCAGTCGCATCGGCGCGGGAGCGAGTGGGCGATACCCAGGCGGATGGCGCGGCCGGGGCTTGTGTCGCTGAGGGCTCCGTGGGAGCGGGGACGGGCGCGTGCTGCATGGGCTGGAAGGGCGGCATCGGCACGTCATCACGGGTGCTGCCCGAGGCGCGGGGTGGATACACGCTCGGTGCTTTGGTCCTCACGAATTTCGGCGGAATACTCACTGTGAACGGCGCTCCTGTTGGACGCGAACTCGGACGGTACGCCTTCAGCGGCGACTTCCCTTACGGGCCTCAGCCCGGCCCTCGGAGGCAGACTGAGGAGACGCGCCGGCTAGACGGAGAGGGGCCTTCTGCTGACATCCAGCACTTGGGCGGCTCTGTGATAGTGGTGCTTGCAACCGACGCGCCGCTTGACCATAGACAACTCGAGCGCCTCGCGAAAAGGGCGGGCCTGGGTCTTGCGCGCACGGGGTTTTTCAGCAGCAACGGCTCTGGTGACTTCTTCATCGCCTTCTCGACCGCTCGGCGCATTCCCCACCGGGCGCCGTTAGCACAGGATCTAACGGTGTTGAGCAACGACGCCATGTCCGCGTTGTTCTTGGCAGCCGTCGAGGCCACCGAGGAAGCGGTCGTAAACTCCATACTTCGAGCTACGACGGTTGTAGGGCGAGACGGGCACGTCGCGGAGGCTATTGACATCGATGATGTCGTCGCTGTCCTAAAAAAGTACAATGCCCTCGGCTGGCACAGAAGACTCCCACCGTGGGGGCACCAAAGAACGATCAGGTTCAGACCCTGGAGATGTCATACGCGGGCGGCGATCTGTCGATGGTCGTCTTACTGCCGAAGCCAGAGTGTGGGACCGGCAAACTCGAGGTCGCGTTGAGCACCGAGCTTGTCCGGTCCCATCTCGCCGCTTCAACCTGGGAACGGGAACAGGCTCCCCGGCGGCATTGGCTCGAACGGTGTGGTCGGGCGGGGTGAGGGTCAGAGTGAGGGTGAGGATGGGAGCGAGGATGGGGGCTAGGACGGGTGCGAGGGTGGCGGAAAGGGCGGGGGCGAGGGCAGGCGGCCAGGCGCGCTCTGCCAGTGTAGCGGCACGTACGCTTCCGTCGCAAGCCGCAGGCGTCTCTCCACGTCAGGCCAGTTTACCACGTTCCACCACGCCTTGATGTAATCGGCACGTCGGTTCTGGTAGTCCAGATAGTAGGCATGCTCCCAGACGTCCACCACCAGGACGGGTATCGTGCCCCACTGCGTCAAGTCCTCGTGCCTCCACGCTGTCAGGATCTCGAGCCGTCCCCACTGGGGCTGCCAGACGAGCACGCCCCACCCGGAACCTTCGACGTCCAGGGCTGCCCGGGAAAACTGTTCACGAAATGTCCGTACGCTCCCGAAATATGCTACGATGCGGTCTCGTACGAGCCCTGTGGGATCGCCGCCGCCTGACGGACTCATGTTGGTCCAGTAAATACTGTGTAGTACGTGCCCCGAGCCATTGAATGCAAGCTCTCGTTCCCAGTATCGGACCAGAGAGAAATCCATCCGAGCTCTCTCGTCCACGAGCGCTAGCTCGGCGGTGTTAAGCCCCTCGACGTAGCCGGCATGGTGCCGGTCGTGATGGATCCGAAGCTGAGCCTCGCTGATGTAGGGTTCAAGCGCGTTGTACGCGTACGGAAGCGGCGGAAGCCGGTGTCCGCCTGGAGGCACACTCGGAATCCCTCCCCAGGCTTCAGTCTCCGGTCGATTGTCGTCCCGGATCATCATCGTCACCCCTTGTGCCGGGTCCTCGCATTGCCTGAACAGCCGGCGTCGCTGGGCGGGCCGATGTTTTCGTGCCACGCGGCTGTGCATGGTGTCCGTGAGACTGTCGAACTCCTTCAGCAGATGCCGGTTTGAGTCTCGCACACTTATCTTATGCGGCCGCTCGGGTTGTGGCCGCGGAAGGATTCTGTCTAGTGGTGTCGAATCCAGAAGTGCCGCGCCGGTCACAGTCCCAGCCAGTCTCAGCTGGTCCCTGGGGGGCCACGAGGCTCAGCGGGTCGGCCGGATAGCGCCGGCCGGGTATCAGGGTGGCTCAAGACCAAGTGGCAGAGTGGCTCATAGGAGGCGTGGCGGTAAGTCAGCAAGATTCGAGGAGGGTGAGGTCGGCACATGGACATCAGAGAAGAACGTGCAGCGATGGACGAAAGACGGCTGGCTGCGCTGGAGACGCTGTCGTCGGTGGTGAGATGGCTCAAAGAAACGAAGCCGTCCGAGATATTCTACGTCGAGGGAGAGGGCAAGGGGAAGACGCCCGCTCCCACCATGAGCGACGAGCATCTCAGGGTGATCTGGCAGCGGTGGGTCGCCAAGGCAAGCGATGTGATGGAGAGAAGCGCCATGATCCCTGACCTGCTTCTGTCGGACCTCGAGCGCCTGTTCAAGGAAACGAAGAAGGATGCCCAGGAGACAAGAGCATCTTAGGGCAGCCGCCGTCCTCCTGGGGCACGCGGACCCACTCGTCCATAAGCTCATGGACCAGTCAATAGAAAGGCTCGGGCCGCGGCACAGGTACGTCACACATAACATGGAGTACCTGCGCGCCATCCGCCAGCTATTCGGCGACGAGGCTGCGCTTGAGGCTACCCTCCATCTCCTTCAGGACTGGGGGGTCATAAGCGAAGAGGATTACGCGTTTGGCGTGGCGAGGCGCGCTCGGCAACCGGTTACGCGTCGCGGTGGCAAGAGAGCATGACGGGCGGAGGTGGAGCGAGATGACGAGTTCTGGCGAGCCGATGACGGGTTCCAGCGAGGCGAGACCGCGAGCGCTCGAGTATGCGGAGCTGAGGCTACCCGACCTGCAGGCGCTTGACCGAGCTACGACGGTGTTCCTCGTGAGCGTTAGCCCCATCGAGGTCCATGGACCCCATCTTCCTGTGGGCACCGACGTGTTCGTCTCCGAGGAGCTTCTACGCCGCTATGCGGCCGCGCTTGCCGACCGCCACCCTGAGCTGACCTTCGTGAAGCTGCCGCCGCTCCACTGCGGGTCCGACGCGCTCCCCGTCCCGGGGTCGCTCTCGGTCCCGGCGCCGCACTTGGAGGGCGTGCTCGTCGCGTATGGCCGCGGCCTTGCGAAGCAGGGGTTCCGCTACCTCTTCGTGGCGGACAACCACGGCGGCCCGCGCCACCAGATGGCCGTCGAGGCGGCGGCTCGCACGCTGTGGCGCGGGCACAACTTCTATCTCATAGATCCTTTCGGCGTGGACTATCGGCTCATGGTGCAGCACGACCCGGATTTCCTTCGACGCACCGGTCTGGGCCCCGGGGCGTGCGGGGACGATGCCGACAACCATGCGGGCACCAACGAGACCTCGCTCATGCTCGCGTGCGACCCGGCGCGCGTGTCAACCGACTTTCACGAAGTCCCGCCGTCTCGTTTACCGCAGCGCCGCACAGGAGCGGTGGCGCTGGTGGCCGGTCTCGGCCGTGTGCTCCGGGCCCTGGGCGGGCGCGTCATCGGCAGCGACCTTGAGCATCTCGCGAACACCCTCGCCTGGGTCGGGGACCCAGCGATGAAGCCCTACATGGGTGACCCTGGCAGGGCAAGCGCGGGGGCTGGCGAGGCCATGCTATCCGCTCGCGTCGCACTCGGCGTGGACCTTTTCGAACGTGCTCTCGCGAGCGCCGGGCGCGCGCCTGTGCACATCACGCCCATGCTGTGGGGCGTGCGCTTCCTGCGCCGCCTGCCGGAGTAGAATCACCGCCGACGGGGTGTCATTGGCTGCAACACCCATGGCGACCGACGATGCCAGCGATCCTTCCTTCCCCTCGGGTAGCATCACCAGTGCTGAGTGAGGGCGCGTTAGTTTTCGCCCCTCTTCCAGCAGTTGCCGCTTTGCCGGTGTTGCACTCTCTCGTCGAGTCACCGGCAACCCCTCTCGAAAGTCGGGAGCACTTCTGCGCCCTCACTTAGGGCATCATCAGCTTCGGCGCCTGCCCTCCTGCGTCTAGCCCTGACAAAGCGTTCAGATACATGATGCTACCCCGTCTGAGCCCCGTGCAGCCTCGCGCACAGCGCCGCGCGCCGTCGGAACAGCGCGCCTCGCCTCGCCTCGTTGCGGCGGCTCGCGTTGTCGCGCCGTTTAGTCGCATCACGCCGCGTCACGTGGCGCAAGGTCGCGTCGCGTCAATGTCGCGAGAGTGCGCTATTATGACGGGTGCAGCGGACGGGGCGGGTCCGTGCGCAGACTCGCATCCAGACTCGCGTCCAAACTCAGAAGGGCGCTCCCTGCCGCTGACACCTTTCTGCAAGGGGGTCGGTCGAGATGCGGAACACGAGTCCCATGGAAGAGAACCTGAGGTTCAACCGGACATGCCGCGAGGCAGCCGCTTACAAGAAGGCGGTGGAGAAGATCGTGGGCGACCTCTGGGACATCATAGAGTTCGAGGACCCGCACTGCCCACGCAGGGCGCTCATCACCCGGAGCGGGAAAGTGATAACCGTGAGGGAGAAGTTCCGCCGTCGGAATTACCAGGACATCCTTGTGGAAACGAAGAGGCTTGATGGGGGCGAAGGATGGGTATGGGACCGCGAAACCCAGGGGCTCCTCTACACGATGGTGCCGGCGGAGATAACCTACTTTATCCCGATGGACCTTCTCGCTAAGGCCACCCTGGTAACCATGCTCCGGAACCCCGCTTGCCGTGGCGGAGCGGTAGCGAGGTCAGAAGACGACGACATGTGTTTGCTGGCCGCGGAAGCCGATGCGTTCGAATTTGTCGAGGAACCTCATCTGCCAGGCCTGCGGGCCGGCCTTGTGCCGATTCCCCTGGCGCAGATCATTGGGCAGGACGGGGTACAGGTGGTAGGCTGTCGGGGGCTGCTTGCGGAGATACAGGTGGCAGCAGGTCGGGTCCCAGTTAGGGACCCGGACCTGCCCTTCTGCAGGCCCCGCTCAGCGCGCAGCCCGGCTTGCTCCATTCCACTCGACCGTCGTCCGTCCCGCTTCGGTTCGCTCCGCTCAGCCTCGCCCCATCCGTTTGCTACATCATGCATTCAGTCCAGAAGACAGGCAAGCGGACAGACGTTGGGCACGGCATGGCCGATCAAGCTCGTTCTGTTCCATTCGCCGCGCGTTCGTGGCGCGGTGTGGCGCACATGACGTGACGCACAGTGATATGCCGTGCCCCGCCGTGACGCGACCTGGCGCGACACGACTCCGTGTCGCGGCCATGGTGTATTGTTCACTTGCAGAGCCCACTGTTTACCTTTAGAGTCCCGCAGAGCCTGCGGGATGTCTCAGAGAGTTGCAAAGTGCTGCAGGGCGTCTCAGGACAGGACGTCTCAGGCCTTCCGCGAGCGCAAGTCGTCGCGGGTCGTCACAAGTCACCCGTGCGGAGGTGTGTGGCAATGAACTTCAGGCGAGCAGTTGGTGTCCCAGACAGCAGAGCCGGATCTACCGGGGCGCCGTCGCTCAGGGGCCTGCTGGTGGCGGCGGTGGTCTTTCCCGTTATCGCGATAGGCTGGATGAGCTGGGACGTGGCCCCGGTCCCGGTCCCGGTCCCGTCGTCTGCCGCGGCTGCGGCGGCGCCTGCACCCGGCGGCACGGCGCCGATGTGGCGATTCGTGGCGCGCCAGGTGGGCCCCACGGTGGTTGAGGTCCGCACTGACACGGGCATAGGCGCTGGATTCTTCATAAACCCTAACGGCTACGTCCTCACCGCGGGCCATGTGGTAGCGGGTGCCCGGCATATCCGGGTGGTGCTCGCCGACGGAAGGACGGCGGCCGCCGAGGTCGTGGGAGCGTCGGACGTGCCGGATGTGGCACTCATAAAGACCGACGCCGTGAACGTGCCCGTGGCGCGCCTGGGAAACTCGGATGCCCTTGAGCCGGGGGACCCGGTGCTGGTATTCGGAAGCCCGTTCGGATTGGACCACAGTCTCACGCAGGGTATAGTGAGCGGGCCGATCCGAGAGATCGGTGAGGCCCGTTACATACAGACAGACGCGAGCGTCAACAAGGGGACGAGTGGCGGCCCGCTGGTGAACTCCTCCGGCGAGGTCGTGGGGATCGTCGTTCGCTTGGCGAGGCAGGCGAGCGGCTTTGGGTTTGCGGTCCCGGTGGCAGACGTCGTTCCGCTGCTCGAGGCTTATGCTGTCAGGGCATCATGGACCCTGGATGGTCCGGGCACGGTCGCGCGACAGGCTGTTCCAAAAGGTGCGCCATCGGTTCTGATGATGGATGCGCCTCGCAATGTCCCTGGCAATGCTGCGGCCGACGTGATCATCGAGGCTCTCAGGTGGGCTGTGGTAGCGGCGGCACTCGTGGCCGTCGGCGGCTTTGCGCTGGTCGTGCTGGGGCGGATGAGGGCAAGAAGGCGGGCGACGACGCGTACGGGCGCGGCCGGCGCCCGTGGCGAGCGGGGCGAGCGCACCGGACGCGCACCCGTTGAGAGGAGGCGAGCATCTGGCGAATCGGACGAAGTCGAGGTGCGTCTCACTCGTCCCGCCAGCGTCACTCGTCCCGCTAGTCCCGGTCCTCTCGCCAGTTCCATCCGGTCACCCGCATCTGGGTCCGGGCCTGGGTCCGGCTCAGGGTCCGGCTGCGGTTCGGGGTCTAGTTCCGGGTCTGGGCCCGGGCCGGGGCTCGCGTCCGCGCCAGCGCCTGTGCCCGCGACCGAGGCGGCGGCTACGACCGAGGCGGCGTCCACGTCCGAGGCCGCGCCTGCCGCATCAGAGGACGACATCGAGATCGTCGTAATAAGAGGAGGTTTACACCGTGGGGAAGATCAATGTGAAGATCATGGACGCTACAGGGAGCAAGGAACAGGAGGCGACCGTTCCTGACGACACTCCTGTCCGCAGGATCATAGCGAAGCTGGTGGAGATGATGAACTTGCCCGCGACAGGCCCCGACGGCCAGCCCATAAGCTACAAATTCCATCACAAGGCCTCGGGCAGGCAGCTCGCTGACGAGGACACGCTTGCCGGTGCGGGAGTTAAGGACGGCGACGTGGTGAGGCTGCAGCCGGAGATCACAGCCGGCTAGCAAGGCCGCCGTCCGGAGGGAGGCGACACTAAGCGCCGGGTGTCGAGCACCCGGTACCGGCTGCCTGGCGGTAGGGGTTGCCGGGCGGTAGGGCGGCGAGACGCCGACCCGCCGCCCGGCGGTGCCGCCGGTCGCGAACCATGTCACGACGTGATGATGCGGCGATGCCGGAGCGCTCACGCTACCGGGCGAGGTAGAGAGAATCCGAGAGGGGGAAAGGGGGGATTACTGTGGTGCCAAATACGCCGCCGCTCGTGGTGGACCTGGACGCGCCCGAGGATAGATATAGCCGCCTGCGTCTCATCCCGTGGTGGGACCAAGAGAAGCTCAGGCGGGCCAGGGTGATGGTGGTGGGCGCGGGCGCGCTCGGGAACGAACTGTTGAAAAGCCTGGCCCTGCTCGGGGTGGGGCACGTCCTCATTGTGGATCTAGACCGCATCGAAAACTCGAACCTTTCGCGTTCGGTCCTGTACCGGGCAGAGGACGAGGGGGAGTTCAAGGCCGAGGTTGCGGCGAGGCGCGTGCGGGACATAAACCCCGACGTGCAGGCGAAGGCTGTGGTCGGCAACGTCATCACCGATATCGGCCTAGGCGTCTTCCGCGCAATGGATGTGGTGCTCGGGGGGCTGGACAACCGGGAGGCGAGGGTCGCGATAAACCAGAGCTGCTGGCGCACGGGCACGCCGTGGGTGGATGGAGCCATCGAGGTGCTCATCGGCGTTGCCAAGGTGTTCGTCCCGCCCGACGGCCCGTGCTACGAGTGTACCATGGGAGAGACCGATTACCGGCTGCTCAATCTGAGGAAGTCCTGCACCTTGCTGAGCCGTGGCGAGATGCTGGCAGGGAAGGTCCCCACCACGCCCACGACGGCCTCGGTGATCGCCGGTATCCAGGTGCAGGAGGCTGTGAAGCTGATTCACGGCCGGCCGGACCTACCCATCTTATCCGGCCGGGGGTTCGTATACAACGGTCTCACGTACGATTCCTATGTGGTCTCCTACGCGAGACGGAGCGACTGTCCGGCTCACGATAGCTTCGGCGAGGTTCTGACAACGCCGCTCTCCGCACACGAAACGACCCTCGGCCAGGCGCTCAGCCTCGCCCGAGAACTGCTCGGCCGGGACGCGGTCCTCGAGTTCTCGAGGGAACTGATCACAGGGTTTACGTGTGAGCGGTGCGGGACCTCGGCGCGGCGCATAGACCAACTCGGACGGCTTACGGAGAGCGACGCGCGCTGCCCGGGCTGCGGCGGGATGCGACAGCCCGAGTTCACCCACTCGATACAGGGTAATGAGCCGTACCTCGATATGACGCTCAAGGATGCGGGAATCCCTCCTTTCGATATCCTGACCGCCCGGGACGGTCTCAAAATGGTTCACTTCGAGCTGGGAGGGGACCGAGAGGAGACACTGGGAGGCCCGGGATGACACGGACGAGCGGGGTGAGCGACGTGGTCATCATCGTGAGCGAGCAGGCTTTCAGATTCATGGAGCAGTTTGCCAGGGGCGATACCTCGCGTGAGCGGGGCGGGGTGCTGGTCGGCCGGCATTCGAACGACGTCTCGTCGCTGCTATGGGCAGCGTGGGGCGAGAGCGGTAGCTGCCATGTAGACGCAGACGCAGATAGAGATGTAGATGCGGACACAAACACAGGTGCTGGCCCGGACAGAGACGCAGACACAGACACAGACGCAGGCGTAGGCACCGATGCAGACGTCGGCGATGCCGGTGGGTGCGCGACGGAAGGCGGCATCGGCTCCGCAGCAGGCCCTGCGAAGGCCTGCCCCGCTGCGTGGAGCGACACGGGGGCGTCGAGGCGGGCCGAGGCGGACGCTGGTATGTCGCGTCAACCAGGCATCCTCGTGGCGGCAGCCATAGAGGCGCGATTCAGCGAGGCCAAGAGAGCAAGCCTGACGTTTACCCACGAGACGTGGCGATATATCTACGAGGTCATGGAACAACGGTATCCGGGACAAAAGATCGTAGGGTGGTTCCACACCCACCCGGGGTTTGGGGTGTTCCTGTCTGGCCACGACATGTTCATCCAGAAGCATTTCTTCGACCAGCCGTGGCAGGTGGCGTACGTCATCGACCCTGTGGCCCAGTCGCGGGGGTTCTTCCGATGGCAAGGCGGAGAGGTGGTCTCGTGTGAGGACTTCCTCATTCTCGGCGGGGACGGAACGCTTGCGACGTTTAGATGCAAGGTCAGGGCTAGGGCCAGGGGGGATGTAGAGGGCGCGATCATGCCCAGGCCTTGGTCTCGGCCCGCGCCTGCGCCCTGGGCTGGCGAGCTCGTGCAGGCTCCTTCCGGCTCCCGTACCCTTGATGGTTCCAGGACTGCCCCGCGTACAGCTCCGTTACCGGTCACGGGAGACGCTAACGCCGGAGGACGGCCGTCAGGCCCGCAGGAGCGCTCCTGCTCCAGGCGGGACGTGGATTACTTACAGCGAGAGGGGCCTTCAGGCCAGGGCGGAAGCCGTTAGCAGGGCGGGTCGCGCGTGGCCATCCCGGAGAGCGGGCGAATCGTGGATTACCGCGCGTCTGGCCCGACGCGGCGAGCCCAGGGGCAGCCCGATGTGCTCCGCCCGAGCCGGCGAGGATGTGTTGGGGGCGCCCGTTACCCGGATCCAGTGCCGGGGCGACTGATAGCTATAGCCATCTGGCTTGTCTTGGTCGCGGCGCTCGTCTGGTTTCTCCGTTGCCCGCCGGCTGGGCGGTCGGAGCGACCGAGGCTGCGGGAGCAACCTGGGGGAAGTGGGCCATCAGGGCAAGATGGGGTCGCTGTCGCAGACAACCTGTCTATCGAGATGGGCTACCGGGTCCAGCCAGGCGACACTCTATGGGGGATCAGTGCTTACTACTACGGAACGGGCACTCGGTATCGGGAACTAGCATTGAGGAATGGGCTATCCGATCCGGACCGCATCTACTACGGAACAGTGCTGATCGTGCCTCTTTCGGAGTGAGGGATGCCCTGCAACCCTATAACCCCACTGAACGAGCACAGGAAAGGCCTGATATCAGGCTCCGGCCCTGGCACAGGACGACTTCGGCCTTGCCATGGTGCGGGGGTGAGACGCTTCGCAAGGCGGACGGCCCCGGGGACTTTCTAGACCGGGGCCGTCAGTCATGCCTCATCCTGACGATACCTCACTTCAATGTCCTTCAAGCCCGCGCCCGGCACCCGTAGAGGGCGCAGCCGTGGTTATCCTGCCAGCAGTCAGCATGATAGACCCGCCCGCAACCCGGGCACTCAACAACTTGCGCCGACCTGCCTAACGTGGTGGTGCAGTACGGGCAAACTTTGCCCACCTCGGACGGCCTGGCCACTCTCGGGCGCCCGGCGCCAGGCTGGACTGGCACGTTCCTACCCCTTGAATGTGCCGGGGCGAGAAGAGGGGACCGCCAAGGTGGTTGAGGACACGAGCGTGAGGTCGGCGATGTCCCCGGGTCTGACCACGCACCAGACAGCGCCAGCCCGATGAATAGGCCGATCAATGCCCCCACAGGTCCGGCTATCGCTCCGCCGATTACGAGCAGAATTAGCGGTAGGAAGCATCCTCCGCATCCGTTGTCAGTTTTGGCCATTCTTCTCCTGAGCCTCCTTCAGTAAGGAAAGGTAACTAGCACCAGCGCCTGCGCTCTCATTGATGTTGGCAGCGAAGGTCGACATCGATGACAGCCTAGGAGCGCGCTACTGCGCTTGACCCTGCGATGATGCCACCCTGAAGTCGCCACGAAGGGCCTCGCGCGTTCCGGTTCTGTATAGATTGTAAACGCATGGCGCGACATTCGCCGACCGCACGCTGGCGTCCCGGTCCTGTACGCAGGTCCCCCGAACCGTTTGCATGCGGCCACATTGTCAAACCGGGTATTGGCACTCGGACCATCCGATGGTAAGATGGAGGTGTCTCCACGCAGCAGAATCGTCTTGCGCAATGGACTTGCACTTTCGCGGCAACTCCTGGACAGAACACATTTCACGCCCGCTCAGGAGGGTGACGCGGCATGGACGATTTCCTAGCCCATCCCCGGGAGTGGCCCGGGTCGCGCTTTGAGTTCCTTCGTCCGCTGTATCCTGATAAGCGTCCACTTGCGTGCCCCATTCACTCCTCCCGCGACGTGAGGCTGGCGCTGGAAGAGCTTTTCCGTAGCTTTCGAGTGCGAGGTCCCGGGGACAACGCGGGCGAGAGGTCCAGGCAGAGTGCCATAATCGGCGCCATCATCGGGTTACTTCTTGGGCTGTCACCCATGGGGCCTCTCTTCGGCGTGATAGGGATGGCGATAGGCATTGCCTTAGGAGTAGCGTCAGGCCTTGGAGTCCAAGAGGCCGCGCAGCTGTTCGTCAACAGGCACGCGGCCGCACTCAAAGCGGTGGAGCGGGGTGACTACACCCATGCCATCGCTATCTACCGGAAATGCTTCGAGGAGCTGTTCGAGGGAGGAAAGGACGAGCTTTTCCTTCACTACCTTCGCAAGCTCGGCGGCGAGGACGTAGACAAGGAAGGACGGATGCTCGGCGCTGCATACCTTGCAGCATGCGGCTTGCTCAACCAGGTGCAGGCTTGGAGTCCTGGTGCGCACGGCCAGCTGAGGCGGCAAGCGCTCGAAGACTACCGCAGGAGCCTCGAGTACTGCCCTTCCAACCAGGCCGTCCTCCAGACCTACATCAGCCTTCTGGACTTGCGCGACCCGGGCGACGTGTCGAACGCCATCAGAGCTCTCGAGACCTCCCTGCGCCATCTGGAGGAGACCACACCCGATGACGGCCGGGAGGCGCCATGGTGGAACGAGGAGCTAATTGGAATATTCGAGCTCTGGGCTAAGGTGCAGCCACATGACACCGAGAACCTCCGCCGCCTTGCAAACTGTTATTGCCTGTTGGATGAGGGGGACAACGCCGGCCTGGAGCGGGCGCTCGATGTGCTGCGGGCGCTCGAGAGGCTGCAGCCTGACGACGCGGAAGTGACTGTGGCGATACGCACTGTGCAGCGCAGGCTCGACATGCTTGACACGCAGAAGGCGTTTGCCGGCATCAGGGATGAGCTGCGAAACCTTGGCGCCGGGATTTCGGAGGCCGTGGAGAAGCTGCGGGCTGACTGGCACCAACACCTGGTCGTGGTCGGCCGCGATATTACTGAGGAAGACATCGAGGATCTCGCCGAGCGGACACACTCTCTGGTCCTCCAGACTGTGGACAGGGGGACGAGACAGCGGGTTCAAGTTCATGAAGTCCAAAGGCGCCTCGAGTGCGGGTATCCGCTTTTCCCGAGCCTGTGCAGCGAGGCGCAGGAGTTTCTCGCGGTCGGGGAGTTCCTGTGGGACGTGATGAGGGATCTCCCGTCGAGCCCCGACTGCTCGGCGGTAGCCGTGGAATACTCAAAGGCGCTGGAGGCAGAGATCCGGGCGCTCATAAAGGGCTTCGGCGAGTACCTGGAGCGAAGGGGCGTGCTCGAGACCTTCCTGCGGCCTTACATCGAGCGTGCCGGGCGCAGGACGGCTCTGGTGGATGAGCCTGCACGCGAGAAACACGCGTGCAACGACTACTTCCTGATTGCCGAAGCCCTCTATGCGCTGATGCCTGTGGTGCATCCGGGTCCACCGTGCAAGAGCCGATATCGCCTCACTGTGGTGCAGGTGGCGAACATCCTGAAGTTCCCGGAGGCCAGACTCACGCCGGGCGCCCTCATGGCGCGGTTCAGAGAGTATCTGGAACAGCTCCCCGGGGCGAAACTCTTCCGAGATGCCGACTTCTACAAGGCATTCCTCAAGGACGGCGTGGGCCACAGATACCGCAATGGTGCGGCGCACACCGAGCGTCTCACAAGAGACCTTGTGATGGAGTTTAGGACTGCATTGCTCGAGAAGCCGGGTTACCTCTGGGAGGTCACCAGGGGACGAGCCATGGAAGGGTGCGGAGCATGAGCACCAATGACATCCAGGTGTCGCTGGCAATGAGCCCCGCAGAGCTGGAAAGGGCGCGGGCTGACGCGAAGAGGTATGCCCTTCGCGCCGCTGCAGCCGGAGCTGCGACGGCAGTGGTGCCCATACCAGTAGCGGACTTCTTCATCATCACCCCGATACAGGCCGGGATGGTCCTGTGGATAGGGCGCAGATATGGGTACCAGATCACACCGGCCCGCGCCAAGGAGATCTTCGCCGAGCTTGCCGGCGTGGTCGGTCTCGGGTACCTCGCACAACAAGGACTTCTTACCGTCTACAAGTTCATTCCGGTGCTCGGCGGGATGCTGGGAGCGCCGTGGGTGTTCGGGGTGACCGTGGGACTCGGCGTTGTGGCGATCCGCTACTTCGAGAGCGGCATGAAAGCCGACAGGAAGGCCTTGAAAGAAGCCTTCAGACAAGGCAGGCAATGGGCCACTGAAGTATACAAGACCAAGCCCTCCTGCTACAAGAAGCCGCAGGTGGTGCCCCTCGCGCGGTGCAACTCGTGCGATTGGCGTGACACGTGCACCGGCTCCTTCAGGCCCGAGCGCGTGGAGGGCTGACGACTGACGCACGCGACCGCGCGACTCCCTGAAACGGAAACGGCCTGCCCGTCAGCCTCCGGAAGCGGGCGCAGGTGAAGGCGCGGGCGCGCTGGAGACGAGCACACTTGTGGTGTCGAGATAGCTGCGCACTGCCTGTTCGAGGGAGTCCACGTCTTCTTCCGTCCAGCCGCCAAGGCACTCCCGGGCGAAACGGTCGTCGAGGCGGCCCGCGATGGTCCGGCTGTGCTCCTGCAGCCTGGGCAAGACCTCAACCTCTAAGTGGTGCTTGAGAGCATCCCGGAGCCTGGCTACGTTGTCTCGCACCGTTGCCCTGAGTTCGTCCTTCTTTCGCAGTTGGGCCGTAAGACCCACCAGGGCCCCACCGACCACCCCAGCCAAGGCCAGTGGAGGCACGACGGAGACAAGCGCGGAACCAAGCGAGATGTACGCCGCTGCCGGGCCCAGAACCGCGGAGTACGCTGCGAGGCCCACCCCCGCTCCACCCGCAACAGCCGCCCCTTCTAAAGCGGCTCTGAACACATCAGTGGACGGGTCAGGGAGGATGGCTGCCATGGATGAGTGGACCGTCTGCGACTCCCTGGTTAGGAAAGCCTTCATCTCTTGAGCAAAGGTCGAGTCAAGCTCCGTAAGCGATGTCTCCCAAGCCGCCTCAAGATCCCTCTGCGTCTCGTCAATCAACTGCTGCAGGAACTCATTGGTGGCATCCGCGGAGAACATATTCGTTATGGCCTGCCGCACGGAGCTGTCGATGTGTGGGAGCCATCCCTGGCTTAGCTGCGCGTCGACCTGCTCGAGTTCTCGACTGAGAAAGTCCCTGTATATCCTTGATTCCAGGCGGGCGCTCATTCTGTCGTCAATAACGATCCGCTTGCGGTCCAGTTCATTCCTGTACTTCGTTACCTGCTCCTTGCTGAATGCCAGCAGGCGAAGGAACGACTCATGGTAAACCCGGTCCTGTCCGAGAAGAGCGACGATTGACGATTTCGCACTATCGAACTTTACCCGGTCCCGTTCTTCCCTGATCTCCTCCTTAAGGAAGTGCATTATGTCAGCGAAGCCGCTCTCCCGCATGCCAACCTCGTCGCTGCGGACCACCGCGTCGTAGGCTCTCCGTGCGGACAACGGGAACACGGCCCTTACGTAAGCTGCGAATTCCTGTTCCACATGTCGCACGAGACGGTCAGGCGACGAATCGACCTCGTCAATGCGGTTTACCATCGCTACCAGAGGTTTTCCCATTCTCGCAACCCGCGCCATCTCTTCTCTCACGTCGGCCTGGCCGAGATGGTTGGCGTTGAGCACCCAGAGCACTACGTCCGACTCACGCGCGAAGTCCCGTGAAAGCTTCTGGTTTGCCTCTGTGAGCGTCGAGAGCCCGGGAGTATCGACGATCCTGATGGACGCAAGGCCAGGCAGGGGTGATTGTATCTGCACGAGGTTGCACCTTGAAAAGAATTCCGAATCGCCCCTATGCGACTTAAGGATCTCGTAGATGACGCCAGGCGCGTCCTCTGTGACGGTGCCGTCGGCGTACTTGACGGTTGCCCGGGGACTCGCCCCATGCAATACCTCGATGATGGCGGCAGTCGCCTCGAGCACGTCGGTGGGAGAGATCTCGCCACCGGCGATGGCGTTCACCAGCGTGGATTTGCCCGCCTTGACCTCGCCCATGAGCACGACGCAGAGAGGCTTCCGCAGGTTTCTGATTTGCACACGGAGGTTCTCAAGCAACTCACTGAAAACTTCTTGCGGGACGCGAACAGGCGGGTTACCTCCTGCCTCGAAGATGCGGCGAACCGATGACGCCGCCATGTGGGCTTCCGAACTGAGCGCCCATTCGCTGAGTGCGGTTGCTACTCCGGGTCGGTTACCTTCCACCTCTTGTTTCGGCATCTTTCGTCCTCCCCTCGAGAATTAGCCTGCGCATGGTAGTGGCGACGGGCTCAAGTGATGGCGGTTGTTGGGATTCGATATTCATTAGACACTGCCTGAGCGTGGCCACCTTGTCGGGCGGGCCATGAAGGGCAACATACGATGTCTCTCTGATGTGAGACACGTAATCCCTGACTTCGCCTGTGTGCTTGTTCAGGACTGCGACCAAAGCTGCTCGAGCGTCAGCGGTTGCGGCGCCGAACTTGGAAGTCAGCTCCTTCTTGATTCGTGGAAGGTGCCAAGCCTTAGCGATGGACCCGGTTACCCCTAAGAGCGACAGAACCGGTCCTGCAAACAACCCGACTGGCCCGAGCACGCCAAGTCCAAGCAGCGACATGAGGGCCCCTATATTGAATTTGCTGTCCGATATGTCAAACGACGATGGTTTGATATCCGGGTCTGCGATTGAAAAGATCGGCAAGGGGCTAGCCGTGTATGTTACCGGTAGGTGTTGGAATTCACTGATGAACGATCGTTCTGCCCAGAGGGCTGCAAACTGCGTCATGGTATGTGCAATCCGAGTAGCGCAGTCCTTGACGGCAATCACCAACTCGTCCTTCCCAGCAATCGCTTGCAGAATGGCCGCCCGGCGGTCGGCGCTTTCAGCGTCGAGGAGTTTCTCGGACATCGATTCGATCCGGCTGCGCACTCCGACACAGTATCTTGCCAGGGCAGCCTCGATCATGTCCGCCATGCCTTGCCGGGTGGTCGCGAGATCAGCCTCGAATTGCGCCTGGAGCTGACGACGACGAGCGTCGTCGGCCTCCAGTTTGTGCCTGTAGGAGGACGCAACGTTCTTGACGTCTCTCAGGATCAGGCCAGCTCCGGCTATCTTGCTTTCTTGCTGAATCCTGACGGCGTTTCTCCTGAACCGCCTGTCTATTACGACAAGGAGGTCCGCAAGGCCGCTCCGGTTGAGTAGGTCCCGGTCTCCCGACTCGACTGCCTTCAGGGCATGGAGGGCCGAGATGGGTACGATCTCCGAGAAAACGTCCCCAAAAAGCCGGTAGGCCTCGTCTACTACCCTCCTTGCAGCATCGGGGTCGGACGATATCACGGTGTCTATACGGTTCAGCACAGCCACTATGTTGCCGGTGCGCCGGCCGATTCGCTCGAGAGCCCTCTGTAGGTCATCCACGAGCTCGCGGGGCTTCCGTGCAGAGACCTTCTGAGCGTCGAGGACCCAGATGACTCCATCGGCCTTGTGATAGTAGTCGGACAGGCTCGACCTCATGTCGTCCGGAAGGTAGTCCTGCCACAGCCCCGGTGTGTCTACCAATTTGAAGTTGGCCAGGAGGCCCCTCCTGGGGCACTGCCAATGGACCTCACATAGAGGGGAGATGTACAGGTACTTGCTCTTGAGATGAAGAAGGAGTTCTTCCCTGGCCTCGGTGCTTGAGACCCTAGGCGAGCCTTCACGGAACTCTTTGTAGATGAGGGCCTCGCTCTCCTCTCGCTTTCTTTCCTCTTCTGCGATGAAAGCGCAGGCTTCCTTGAAGGACCATTGCCTTGAAACCCCATCCCGGAATTTGAGGGTAACAGGTGCGTCAGGCCGGGTCGCTTCGTATACGTCTATCTTCCACGTCTTCGGCAGGACGTCCATAGCCGCAAGACGAGAACCTGCGAGAGCGTTCAGAAGGGTTGACTTGCCGAACTTGCCCATGCCGACGATAAAAAGAGAAAACGGTGAACCCAGGTCGTCACCAAGGAGCGCGAGCTGCTGAAGCTTTTCCTTGCTGACCGACACTACTGGTAAGGCCAGCCGCGCCCCTTGGACCTTGCCATCGGGGCTGACGACCGCGTTCTGAAGGTCTACGGTGTGATGGAGGAGATCCCTGCCTGTGCCCTTCAGTGCCTCCCGGAGGAGATGGGACCTGCGGCGCTCGGCGCAGCGAGTGAGTTGCATATAGAATTGTACGGCCAGGGAGGACGCGGTCCTACCCTTGCGACTCCTCCGCATATGGTCAACGTTGGGCGACATTCTCCGTTTGCGAGCCCTCCCGTCTACTCTCGGATTGATTCTCTTGCACGGTGCAAGGGCTTGTCTACCTGAGGAAATACCAGTAAGCCAGCCCGGCGGCGCTGAGAAGCACACCGATCATTATCGTGAGCGTCCAGCTCAGCTTCCTGGACATGCGCTGTCCAAGCGCCAACGTTTCCACAATGAGGGTGTGGTCTGAGCTGAGATCACTCCTCATATCCCGAACAAGTCTGAGTAAAAGGGAGTGATCGTCCGTCTCCTGTTGCGTCGAGCGTTGAAGCTGGCCTGAAAGGTCCACGAAGGCTTTCGACAAAGCAGCAGTCAGAGCCTCGAGTGTTGTCATCCTGCCCACAAGTGGCTGGATGTTCGTGGCGATGAGACCAGTTACTGACTCCTCGACTGCATTAGCTGTACCTGTAATTGTGTCACGGAGAGCGTTCAAGGAGCTCACCGCTGTTTGCAGGCACTTGCCTTGCTCGTCGATGTGCTTCGCCATCTCATCAAGCCTCGTGCGAACGGTCTCAGACGCGCCGACCGATGCTTCCACGCCCGTGCTGATCATTTCATAAAGACTACTCATACGCGCCTCAAGTCGGGCAACGAGATCCGTCAAGCTCGTGAGATGGTGCGCTACGTCAGGAACCCGGCTGGAGATCTCAGCGACAGTCCTTGTGCTTTCTGTCTGTATCTTCCGGAAAGTCTCTGTCAGCAACTGGTGTTCGCTTGCAACCTCCGCGCTTGCCTCCTTCAGAGCCTCTGCGCATTCTGCCATCTGCCGGAGGGAGGCCGCCACGTCTGTATCGGCCATCAGGGCTTCTATGTTCTTCGAGCCTGTCTCGACCGCCCCGGACACACGTGTCAACGCTGCGTCCAATCTCTGGACAATTCCGAGCAGGACGGGCTTAATGGATGTATCGACGACCGATGCTCCGATTTCCCTTACGAGCCTGTCGAACTCCTCCATGAGTACCTGTTCTTCACTCAAGACGCTGTCAGGACGTGCCAAGTAGACCACCTCTCCCATGCCTAGCAACGTATCGTGTCGGTCAAGCCTAGATTGTAGCATCTTATCTGCGCTTCGGACCGAAGCGCTGGTTCAGATCGGCGATCGCAGCCTCCTTCTGCCCGGTCCTGGTTGCGGTTGTCAGCACGCGGAACCTGACATGCCAGTTGCCTTCGGAGTACACGCCCTCGATCTCGTCGCGGGACATCCGGAACGAGGTTATAGCAGGGGCACCTTGATGCCAGTAGGTGTCGAAGACAGATGTCACATATGGCACGTCGTGCACCTTGCGAAAGAAGCTCAGTATCCTCTCCCTTGCACCTCCCCAGTCATGGTCGCTGAGCCTCACCTTGTGCTTCGAGCCGGGGGCAGCAGGAGACGGAAGCAGGCGCTCCCCCTCCTCGGCGAACCGGGCTTTGAAGGTCTCGTGGAACACCTCGCCGGCGGGTGATAACTCTATGAGGTAACCGCGTGCGCCGGAGGTGCGTTCTATCAGGGGTTCGATACGCTCGTCGATTTCCTCGCCAAGTTCGTCCTGACGGACCGGGGCGTCAGCGTCGGACAGGACCGTGAAAGCGGCGCTGTGGCGCATCCACAGAGACATGTCGAACGCGACAGGCATTGGCGGCACGGAGATGATCTCGTTGAACTTCTCGTGCTTGTAGTACACGTCAATGCCTTTCGCTTGTCCGAACAGAACGGCGATGGCGATTTGCGCCTTGTAGCCCCCGGTGGCGTCGATGGCGACGTTGTGTCCGCCGACCTCCTGGACACATCGCGCGATCTCCTTGACGAGGTTGCGAAGCCCGGTGGTGCGAAAGACCTTGGGCCGGTCGTCCTGAAGGCCGTGCACTTCGCGGGCGTACGCGGCCCACGGAGGCGAGAAGTACGCCTGCAAGACTTTCGCCACGGCGCGGCCCTGTTCGGTTGCGGAATGCAGTAGAAATAGAGTGCCGGGCTTCACCCATCCAAGACGGAGCAGGCTGGCCACGGAATTGATCTCCGCGCCGCACAGCTTATCTTCTGGGTCGAACGCGCGCAGCGACTGCCCAACCTTATGCCAATCCCCTGCCTTGTACGCGTTGACGAGCCGCGACGACTTCTCATCGCCAGGTTGGAGGTTGTCGAGGTTGCGGAGCAAGCTCGTCCCTACGGTCGATATAAGGTGTACCGCCGGAGACCCGGGCATAGTTGCAGATGTCCTCCTTTCACCGGAATCAACGGCTGTATGTGGGCACTCAAGACGGCACTTGCCCGCCGCCAAACATCGTTATTGGCGGCCGCCTCAACCTGTGCCCGCGCAGTCACGGCTTGCCAGCTCTTGCCAGAATCTCCGTTACCCTAGCGACGCGCCGATATTTCTTCTTGTGTTTTTCCGAATCTCGATCCTTGTGCTTGGTCCACTCTGCCCATTCGCCGGTCGTATTCCAGTACTCGTAGAGACGCATTGCAACCCTGACCTGCTCGTCTTCAGACAAGCCATCCAGGGACTGGAACAGCTTGATCGCTTCATCATGGTTGAGTTCGGACGCCGACGGGGCCGGTCGGGCATGGCCTTCTCCTTCGTTCGCTCTTTTCGTCCTTTCCGGTGCCTGTGCCGTTTCCCCTGGCTGTTCTGGTCTTGGTGCACCGCACGCGATGTCCTCAACTCTGGTTAGGTCCCTGAACAACCCATAGCCTACTCCAGTCTTGGCGCCTATACCGAGGAAGGTGAGCGCGCCAATGAGGAGATTCTCGGCATCACTCAGATCCCTGGGATCGGCGTAGCCATGTCGACCCAACACGGCAAACCGGAATCTGACTCCTCTGGGAACGACCAGGAACTTCACAGGAGAAGGCGCCCACACGTCGGCCGGCGGTTCTCCTTCCCGATAGTACGGGCCGAAGTGTGGGTTTACGATGTCTAGCTCCAGACGACACGGTGACACCGGCAGAACGTCCAATACCACCAGACGGCCCACTCCGTGTTGCTCCTGGTCTCCAAACAGCTCGAGCGCACGCTCTTCTCCCAGCATCCCGTAGCCTCCGCGACTCTCTCTCGCATAGGCTGAGAGAAGCCCTTTGAGTGATGAGCCGGGTAGATATGGAACACCAAGAGTCCGGTGCCAAATGAAACCCGTCTCGAGAGGATGGTGACTGCCGAGTCCGCTCACAAGTCGCTCGGCGGTGGCTCCTTCCAGCATAATTCCTCCTACCCTGGCCACAAGAGTCTCAACACGCCTCCAGTAAGCTTCCAGGAGACTTGCGTCCGCCTGATGATGCTGGAAGAATCTCAGAAAACCATCGCGCGTTCCGGCTTTAGGCCGCGAATCGTATTCAGGAGGCCAGACATCAACGAACTTCTCGTAAACCAGGCCCAGGTTAGGCGTGGGTTGGTTGCCTGCCAGGCTCTGCAAGGTGGCGTTTTCCCCCAGGTACAACGGAAGGGCCATGTTATTTTCCCTCCAGTCTCAGTCCAGTTGGGCAACGCTGGAATCGGGCCAGATCGGTGCGTTGCTTCATCATGATGCGGTGGATGATGACACCCCTGACCCAGTGCGCACTCGGGGTCTACAGGTGCTTATCTACCTTTGAGAGGTGACCACGGACCACCCCGGTGTCTCTTGGCAGCCTATGTAACGTAAGCGTCAGTCAGCTTCTTAAGCCAGTTACACAGGGCAATCGTCTCTTCGTATGCCCTGAGGTATGCAGCGCGATCTCCAGTCACAAGAGCCTGCAGGATACTCCCGTCGCTCGGGGGTTCGTACAGCCTCCGTTTATCGACTAGCCACGTCTTCAGATCATTTATGACCTGGCGGGCTGCCGGACCATCGTCTGCCTTGCGAGAGTCGCTCATAATCTGCGCCAGCGCCTGTCCGAGGCCGTTTACCTGAACCATGGCCGGCAGGCTGTGCACGTAGATCTTGTACTTCTTCGACAAGTCCGGATTGCCCCTAACTCGGTTGACACACGTGAGAGCGTACTCGGCCCTCTTTTGCTCAAGCAACTGCGGCATGCTGTTCACCTCACTCTGACCAGGCACCAGCCCTGGCCTAAAGTCTCGTTGCCCCCGACCTGAAGATACCCATCGGCCAACACTTCTCTCACGTAACGCATGGCTTCTGCCGCGCTGCCAAATGGCGCGCCGGCCTGACCTGCATTGCGCGGCGTATTTGCAAATAGTAGACTGCAGAGGATCGTCTCGGGCGGCAAGGTCTCTTCATACCATAGATTTCCGCCGTCTCCCGTGGTGGTCTTTCGGCTGTTCAGGGCGATCCGGGCGGAGACCTGTGTTCCGAAGCGGACGAGGTGTGTGAAGTCGTCATCAGAAACCACAGCAAAGTCTCTCGTGAACTTGTCCACGAACGTCTGTCCGATGCCCTCCGGTAGCAGGTTCGTGGCAATATACCTGGCGATTCTCCCGACGCCATCATCGGTTTCCACGTTGAAGTTCAATTCCTCCAACATCAATTGGCCGCTGACCAGGCATCCCTGGGGCACTCGCGCAGTCTCACTTTGCGGCGCGGGGATGTGCCAACCAGGTCGCTCGCCGATTGCCACAAGGTCACGCTCAAGACGTGCTAGCGCAATAGGTGATGTGACCCAAAAGAACGTGCGGGTGAGCGATCGCACCGGCATGGCCAGAATCTTCGCGTCCCCGACTGCGATGCAGCTCGCATAGTCATCGCTGGCTCGTGGCTCGGGGCCGAAAACAGCGCTTACTCGAGCGCGTCCGGCACGTAGTCTCTGTAGTCTCTCTTGAGCTCCCGACCTCTCTTGATCATGCCCGTGTGAAGCTGGGGCGGTGCCACTATCGTCGCCCTCGCCAACATCGCTAAGGTCGACATCTTCTAAGATTCCCTCCAGCGCTTCGGCCTTGTCTCGCAGACTTCCTTTGATCCCGCTACCGGCGATGTAAGGAAACTGGGTGTTCACCTCGCGCTGGATGGGCAGATCTACAACACCTGTAGCAGATCCGGCACCGGGATGAAGATAGGTCTGCGCATAGAGGATAAGCATGTGTTTCTCCAGCATTTGGCGTCCTCCTTTCTAATGCTCCGCCCTGAATCTAATGCTTCGCCCTGAAGGTGTGCACGCGCCGTCGCCAGGGTCTAAAGCTCGGGCGGGCGACCTGCACCGGGCCATCGATCCCCCAGATCTTTACCACCCACAACCAACCATTACGTGGCCATAGCCAGCCTTTGTCTGCAGGCCGATCTTATGGTCATGAAGACCCTCTACCACCTGTCGGCCTTTACAGCCAGGATCGGTGCTCTCCAAGAAGTACACGCTTCCAGCGGGCACATACGCGGCCGTGGGCTTCGGCTGCCTTCTTGCCATATCCCACCCGCCAAGCAGGACCGGCTTTCCGATACACGCCGAGACCAGTCGCACGGGAATACCACAAAGAGTGCCTGACCAGCCTCGGGGGTCAATGCCATCCGGGATCCACCCTTCCTTGAAGCGAGCAGGTTGTAGCAAGACAAGCCGGAATCTGAGCACGCCATGTTGGGTGCGCTGAGAATCCAGGGTGTTTGCGATCTGTGACATCGCACCTTCCGGTAGCCCATCTGGTGGACGTGAACCCTCATGCGAAGAAGGATGTATCTCAAGGTAGCTCAGCCGCGATTCCCCGCCGAGTCGGACAACCGGTGGAAGGTTGAGCGGGACCCCTTTTTGGTGCTCAGATGTTTTGGTGTCAAGCAAGATATCCGGAATGTTCGCAACGCGCTCGGCCAGAACGTACCTATCGGCAAGCCGCACGTGGCAGGTCACATAGAGCATACCCTCTTCCACCGTATGTGTCCTCGACTTCCGACCGATGCCTACACGCGTCTCCTCTAGTACAGGCGTATGCTGGGATGCGGATCCGGGACGGAAGTCGAGAAGACTCTCTGGTTGGGGGGTCTCGCCCAACAGATATCTGTAGAAATCGTGTGCCGAGAGGAAACTCTGCTCTGGGACAGAGACGTTCTCATAGCCTTCAGGCGCGGTGGGAAGGTGCTGATAGCCGAGATCAGTGGCCACAGCGCGTGACGAGGGCGTCAGTCGCACCATTTCGTTTGGGCCGGATGCGCCCGTCCCTTTTCGGTGGGCGCTGGCCACGTCAAGAGGGGTAGGATAGAGCAAGTCGTACGCCCTGGATGTGGCCTCGGTCCGGACCGCCACGAACGGTCCGCGCAGGGAGAGTTCCATGCTTTCGGGGTCATCGGCGGCACCCACGGAGCGAGTGACCAGACACTGATCCCACGGACAGTCGCAGACACTGCACCGACCGCGGGCGAAGGCATCGAAATCTGCACCATGCGCTTGAAGGAAAATGCCTCGGATAGCTCCTTGCATAGTTGCCGGGTTTGGAGGGAAGTGCGACCGCTGCGTTCCCACCTCTCCAGCGTTGAACGGCTGGCCCGTGCCAAAGAAGAGGCTATCCCGAGGGGCAAATAGCCACAGCGCCTCCGCTTTCCCATGCGTGGCCACGTGGTTCCTATTCCCTGGAGACTTACATACTTCCATAGCGTGTGCACTCATATGCCTATGAGACCTCCCGCCTTCCGCTCAGGAATCGAGCAATGATGGGGCCATCCATGTTAAGACGCATCGTACTGCCCGGCACTGCAGCGACGGCAAGGAGACGTCGCGCTTGTTGCTCGGCCCGCTGCCGCTTCGCTTCAGGTGTGGTTCCCTCGGGCCATGGCAGCAGACGGTTACGAAGGTACTCGCTGGCAACGAACTGCACAAGCGAGTGTTCATCGTTACACGAGGGCGCGAGACCTCGTTCCGGCACGAACGCATCGAGTAGGTTCTTCAGTGCATAAAGCAGGCTTGTAGATATGTCCTCGCGTCGAATGTCGTCGGCAAGGCTGTATATCTCGTCGACCCACTCTATGATCGACCCGTCTTGTTTTTCTTCCTCCCATTTCTTTGCCATGACTGCTGAGCTTCCGCTATGTTTCATCAAGAGGATGGCGAAGGCATTGCGTCCGGCATGAGCCTTGGCCATGTCATCCAGTACGCGGTGCGCTGCGGCAATGACATCTCGGAGCGGCTCGCGCATATCAGCGAAGACTATTCCTGCCGAGATGGTCGCGTGGCTTACGCCAATCTGCCGGAAACAGTCGCGGTACGCCTTGCGGATCCTGTCTGCCGCTCTCATGGCCTGCATGGCCGGGAAGAAAGCAAGTACGTCGTCGCCCCCAACGTACACGGGCCGTCCATGGTGCTCGTCTACAATGTCATGCACAGCACTGCCGAAGTTGGCAAGTGCAAGAGAGAGTTGTGAGGGGTCTTTGACGGATCGCACAATGGCGCCCATGTGGTCTCCGTCCATGGCTAGCAAGGCGTAGACTGGAATGGGACCTTTTCCGAGTGTTCGTTTCAACTCACGAACGGCCTTCGTGATTTCCGGGCGCAAGGACTCCTTCTTCAGCGGCAGCCCCTTACTGCTCCGTTCCTGGGTGAACCGCCCAGATTGCCCCACTAGTTCGTCTATGTAGTACAGGTTGCCGTCGCATTCGAACGGGCGCTCGTCTGGGTGGCAAGCGGGGCACTGGACCCCAGCCTGGTCAGCTATGGTCAGCAGGCGTTCCCACGCGTCCCGGAGTTTACATCCCTTCGGCTGTGACGGTGACGATGCGCTTGCACTGCGGATCGCCTCAAGCACGCTTTGTACCCACTCCGTCGCTGCTATCGTAGGAGTTGACGCAAAGTGCGTCAGTGGCCGGAGGCCGTGCCCGAGCGTTTCAGGCAAGAGCGGGTAGATGCGTTTGATCGTACAGACTGCGCACAGGCGCTCCCCTTCCTGAAACAGCACTCCGCGGTCGGCATCGTTCGCATGCTCAGCGATACCTTCCCAGAAGGCTCTGACCTCACCGTAGCGTCCGCCGCGGCTTTTCGACAGCGCAGAGCGTTCGCCGCATTGTGAACAGCGCGACCCCGGGTCTTCAAATCCATTGAAGACTCGCCAATTCTTGCGTCGGTCCAGGTCGACTGGATCATCTGATATGACCCACGAGATTTCCCACTGACGCTCGACTTGTATGTTCCATTGGTGATGCAGGTCGGGTGTCCCCCATTGAGGAATGTGCAAGCCCGAAAGGAAGGACCAGACTCCACCAGCAAGCCGTCCCCACGCGCGTTGGAGCCCTTCCCTAGCTGCGTCGGCCGCTGCCTTTAATTCTTCCTCCGGTCCGTCCATTCGAAAGCGGTTGGGTAGCGTCCCAAATCTGGACGCCTGGTCACGCTCAGACGGGGAAGATCGCCCCTGTATGGTCCGCAGCAGAAGGTCGTTTTCGGACGGGGTTATTAGCTGCGAGGCCTGTACATTGTCTAGCGCTGCGGCAATCGCCGAGCCCGCGAGGTAGGACAGGAGATAGGAGCCAGCCCAAAAGTCCCGCGTGGTCCGGGCCTGAGCTACAAAGCCCTGTACTGGCCCAAAAGTAAGCAGAAGCGAACTCACAACACCACCTCCCGGCCTCCGGTGGCTTGCCGGAAGTTGTCCAGAAAGTCATGGATGGGGGTGTAGTCGAGCGGAGGCCTCGGCGCAGTAGGGGCCGGTACGGTTACAGGCTGCCTGCACCTCGTCGTCCCGACCTTGAGGCGGATGTTAGGGGGCAAGAACCGGGCGGGAAAAAGGGTCACTACGGGTACATAGGATGGCTGCCTTCCTGCTAACTCTTCGATGTGGATGAAGAGAGGGCTGGCACGCCGATTCACGCTATTATCGGGGCTCGATGCGTCAATCTGGACGGAGCTCTTGTCATGACTGAAGAAATAGTTGTGCGGCAGCCCAAAAACGACCCGCTTGGGGGCGGTGCTTATTCTTCCTGTATGGGCGAAGTCATGCACCAGGTCATGATCTCCGCGATACCTGGGCGACTTACATCGGTAGGTTCTGTGAAGCTGTAACGCGCGTCCGACATCGTGCAATGCCTGGGCCCACGACGGCCTGGGTGAACCCAAAACGATGCGGGTCTTGGCCGATAGAGCTGTATATTCTGTTCCTTCGGGCGGCAATTGTGGGCAGAGCCTTGAGATTGTCGAGCGGAGGTGCTCCCGTAGTTCATCGACGCTCGAAGCCTGGCGCGGAAACCGAAAGCTCAAAGCAGATGTGTCTCCCTCCATGTCGAGCCACACCACCGAGCCTAGTCCTCGCCGGCTACGCGAGCCCATTCCACCCAAATGGCACAGCAGCCACAGGGATCCTAGCACCGCCTCGATGTCCTTATCCTGGTTGGAGCCAGCGCCCGGTTTGAAGCAGAAAACCAGTTCTGCGTCGCCCATGAGCGCTGAACTGCGCGCCTTCCCTTTGTCAATCGGTCCGTACGCAAGGTAACTGAGCGGCTGGCCCGGCTTTCCGATAACGTCTTCTAGTCTTGAGGTGATGATCACTTGGTCGGGGTACCGACCGGTACGCAAGAGGAATACGCCCTGCCCCTCCTCCCCGTCCACCCCTCCGAAGATCCGAGCTTCCTCTGTGCGGAGGTCAGCGTCGTCCGCCAGCCCCCCACTATCTACCGAACGCTTGGGCCGTGCCCATAGGAGGTAATGGGAGGCGCGATACCAGTACCTGAGCAAACCTTTGATGCTAGATAGCCGCCACTCCGAGACTTCCTGGCTGGCCCCGCCCATGAACAGAGGGGTCACCACGCGGAGCTTGACTCGGATGATTCTCGCCGGCATGTTTCACCCACCTTTATTGAGGTTTGGTCTCTTATGCTTGCTTCCTTGCCTCATCCTCTTCCCCCGGGTTCTTGTTGGCTTTCCGGTCTTCGTCTGATACCATCTCCTCACATTCCACACACTCGTCCACGGCCGCTATCGTCTGGGGCTCACTGAGGGTAACCATCTCTCCCAGCACGAACGGGTCCTGCTGCTGGTCGTCGTGGGATCTCCGATCCACAACGGCTATCTTCTGCACGGGGACCCCAAGGCGGTATGCCGAATCTGCGAGTGCGTTTGCGCACCACCATAGGACCGTGGTGCCTCCCGTGACATTGCAGACAATGCGCTCGGAATATGGCGCAACGACACTCCATCGAGGATCCTTGTCAATCTTCCGCCATTCTAGGTAGCCTGCATAGGGGTCAGCCATGATAAACACATGATTGGGTTCGCTGCCCCCGAGTTCCACCGGCAGGAGGTCAAGTCTGTCGGCTGCCTGAAGCGCTTCGCGCAGGCCTGGTAGAGCACGCTCCGACGTAAGCACGAATAGGATCTCCGGTTCAACACGCAAGATCGCTGTGTACAGCTGCCCCGGGCTGGTTCCCAGGGGAGTCAATAGCATCCGACCGCACTTCAGCGGACGTCTCAATCTCCAAAAGCTGTCGTCCTGCCAGTGCTTCATTATCTGGCGTAACGTCTTTCCAGCAGCTCCGCTGCTTCCTTTGACCGTGGCTCTCGTGAATCCGCAGTGGGCAATCGCGTTGCGAGCTTTCGCCAGCGTAGCCCACAATGAGTCAAGGGTCGAAGAATCAGTCGGAGAGGCTGAAAGGCCGGACGCTCGAGAGCTGTCAGAGGCGGGAGGGCCACTGACCATACCCTTGGTACGGCGCCTGCGGAGCGCATTGATAGCCCATTCGTAACGGTCACGTGTACGGAGATCGAGCCAGTCAACCTCCTGATGGCTGAGCATGACTCGGTTGACAACCCACTCGCGCATTAGCCTAAGGGCATTGTCCACCTGCCCATGTTCAACATACCATCTAATCATGCCAAGCTCCCTTTCGAGCTCGGATAGGCTCAACCCTACCTGGGTCTTGTGAGACACCCCCGGATATATCGCAAAGTTCTCGAGCTCTTTAGCAAGCGGGCGGAGAGCTTCTGCGCCTACCTTCAGGAACGAGCGCAACTGCTCGGCAGGGACTTTCTCCAGGGCAGTCAATGCTGCCTCTGCATTGAGCCCAGCCTCGAGGGGAAGGCCCGAAGAGAGGCTCTTATCCAGCTGTGCTAACTGCCCCGCGAAATGGCGCAGTTCTCTGGCGGTTTGGCGTCCGTGCCTGGCCTCACTGCAAATCCTCCCAGCTAACCGGTGAATGTCGCCGGCCTCCTGTAAATCGCGCAGTGCGTGGTACCAGTCGTTTAGTTGTATAAGAGAGGTTAGATTGAGAACGGGGGCTTCAGGTTTCCCTTGTTCGAAGGCGGCGTAATAGACTTCCACATCTACCTGTTTCAAGCTGGTTAGGAAACCAATTGCACTAAAGTAGGTAAAGGGAAGATGGCGAAACGAATTGGTTATGTCCAGGTAAACCTTGTCACACGGGCTTATGCAGTTAATGATGGTATCTAGGACCTGCTGGATCTCCTCTTCCGTTCGGCCATCCGGGATAAGGACGAGGTTGCTGTCGCTTAACGAAAGACCGATCTCAGACGCACACTGGCACAGCGTCGGAAACGTTTCCTCGTACGCACGTTTTGTAGCCAACACTAGTACTACGTCTGGTCGCTTTGCTTGATATAAGGCTAACGACGAAAAACGGGTTTGGTAAAGGCCATTACCGATGCGATACTGGGTTTGGTTGTACCCTCCGATTCCGATTGAGAAAAGGAGAACATCGCTCAAGAGCGCCACCTCCAGAGAAGTCCTCCCGTGCGGTGCTGCATGCCAGTGCACCTACTGTTCCGCACGAGCAAGGCCATTGCCCATTCAGTGAGACATTCTGGGTGGTATAGTAGATGGGCATTCCTCCTTTACGTGAATCATACTTCACGACCGCGACATCAACTCGCCGTAGCGACATCGCTGGTGTGTCAGGAGTCCCTATGGGCGTCAGAGCCAGTAGCCCACCGCTTGAACCATTCCGTCCGGGAGGCCCCAACCGGGAATCTTCAAGCAGCAGCGTGTGCACCAAGACCCGTAGCCCACACTTCATTTCGTTCCCGTGCGGCCCGTCCAAGCCTCTCAGCTAGGCCGCTGATGGCCATGTAGCCATCCGTCCCTTGATCAGAAGAGGGCAACTGACTCTAGCTAGACTCTGGTAGCCCGGTCGAGCCCGGTCCTCGGAAACGTCCATTACACGAAAGGAGGCTGACAGGTGCAGCACTGGCTCAACAGCCTTGACCAACAGTGCTTGTGGAGTCGTGTGGTAGGTAGGACGAGAATCGCTGTGTATCATCGTGCGAGTAGTCTTGCGATATGACGCAGGCGCCCACCGGCATAAAGAACGCTGCGTTCAAGTGGAGTCGATTCGTGTCACCTGTATGCTTTGGACGGCTTCCTCGGGCCTCCCGAGAAATAGACGGCACGATTCGTTTCGACAATACAGCGACAATTCCTGCTATGCAGAGGATGTCCTGGGCATGATTGCTGGGCCTCGGGTTGCTACTGGAGCTGGCACTTGCAGCAACCCGCCGTCCCCGTACAAGAAGCAATGTGTTGAAGTCACGGGCGAATGGTTGGGTGGATCGTGCAGGTTATGGAGAAATGGTGTCGAACACAACATCTCAGTCCCGTCACTTTTACTCTGTCCCGATTGGTCTTGGTTCCCAACGCGGGCCCTTGCGGGCTACTGAACTGAGGCTCATTTGTCAGGTCATGTCTGGTGTGAGATACTGCGTGAAGGCTGACCATTAGTTTGCGGGGCATAACAGGATGCTTGCATGCTTTGAGTTTTCGATGCGGTGCGTGAGGTTCGGGGTTTTCCCAGGCCCAGGCGGAGAGCAGTTGCACGGGCTCGTTTTCGACCTCCTTCGTGAGGTCGACGCAGGGTGGGCGGGTGAATTGCACGCGTTCCACATCAAGCCGTTCAGCATAGACTGGCTACGGTGCTTGGCTGATGGGGATGCGAGCACCGCAGGAGAAGCGTCGAACTTGTCCGGGGAGGTAAGGGATGGCAACCAGGTACGGCGTATAGGGCTCGGGACAGACACGCTCGTGGAGGGCAGGGACTACTGCTTCCATGTCTTCTCGCTTTCCTACCCCATGTACCGTGCGCTCCAGGAAATCACGCGACGATGGTCCGGCCGCGCGGTGCAGATTGGGATGGCACGCTTCGACGGAACGACAGCCTGCGAGAATACTCGTCTCACCACCGACTACGCCCGCCTGATGAAGCTTGCCGCTGACGCAATCGAGAGGTGGAACCGCAGGATCGCGTTCTCGTTTGTCACCCCGACCAGCTTTCGCCGACGCGGCGAGCAAGTGCTCTTTCCCTTACCTGAGCTGGTGCTGGGAAGTCTCCTTACCCGGTGGAACGCCCTCGCGCCGGAGCCGTGGCCGCGGGACCTTGTAAGGGAAGCGGACCTCCAGTCGAGCATGTTTGTTACCCGCTATCGGTTACGTACCGAGGCGGTCAGGTTCGCTGAGTTCATGTTGCTCGGTTTCGTCGGAGACGTATCCTACACCGTCAGACCGGGTGTGCCAGCAGAGTTGCTGTGGGCACTTGCTACGCTTAGTCGCTACTCTTTCTATGCTGGTATCGGGTACCGGACTACCATGGGGATGGGCAGGGCACGGGGCGGACCGCAATGAACGATCAAGAAGTCGAAATCTGAGAGGGAGGAAATCCTTGCTCGGTGGCGAAAGACAGAATACGTGAAGGAGGGACCGCGAACATCGTGCAATGGCAAGAAACCCTGGGGATGCGCGATCAGGCAGATCCGCAGCTAGACAGGAAAATGGACCCTGCGGACGAGACAGGATCTGGTAACACGTCTTCAGGGATCGAGGGATGTGCGATCTTCGTGTCTAGACCCCGCGCCACGAGCGGCTTCCGGGGCCTGGGGTAGCAACTCCGTCTAATTCCCATCGGGAATTGAAACTTCCCGCAGCCCGGGCGCGGGAGGTAAACCTCCTTCCACGTAGCAACTCCGTCTAATTCCCATCGGGAATTGAAACGTCCCTGAAGACAGAAAAGGAGAACTGAAACACTTTGTGTAGCAACTCCGTCTAATTCCCATCGGGAATTGAAACACGGTTAGCGCGCTCGGTGTTGCCGGTTCCTCGATATGGTAGCAACTCCGTCTAATTCCCATCGGGAATTGAAACTACTGCTTGTTCGCGCCGGCCTTCTCTGCCGCCCTGTAGCAACTCCGTCTAATTCCCATCGGGAATTGAAACATAGCAGTGGAGTCCACATACCGTGTCCCAAGGTTCCGAGTAGCAACTCCGTCTAATTCCCATCGGGAATTGAAACGTGTTACCGGCTATACACCTTTGCCTCCTTGGTAATATGGGGTAGCAACTCCGTCTAATTCCCATCGGGAATTGAAACATGGGAAGTAGGGGAGGCTGTAATATATGCCGCGACCTGGTAGCAACTCCGTCTAATTCCCATCGGGAATTGAAACTTAGGACCTTCCTCGAGAAGGAGCTGTGTCGTCATCTTGACGTAGCAACTCCGTCTAATTCCCATCGGGAATTGAAACCATCCACGGGCTTGACTACCTTGAGGCCCCTGAGTCCGTAGCAACTCCGTCTAATTCCCATCGGGAATTGAAACCCTTTCCCCAGGCCAGGAGCAGCGCTGCCCGGACATCAGGTGTAGCAACTCCGTCTAATTCCCATCGGGAATTGAAACGACACGGCAACGGTGCCGACGAGGACTCCGATGGCCGTAGCAACTCCGTCTAATTCCCATCGGGAATTGAAACAGAGAGCCTCCTTCCGTGCGCAGGCAGCCGCCTTTGCGGGTAGCAACTCCGTCTAATTCCCATCGGGAATTGAAACTGCTGCCGATGTCCCGCAGCTCCCATGATGACCGACCGAGCGGTAGCAACTCCGTCTAATTCCCATCGGGAATTGAAACGCATAGCCCCCAGCTTGTCGGGACGGTGCCCGGTGAAGGTAACAACTCCGTCTGATTCCCGTCAGGAATTGAGACTTTCTGCCTGAGACCAGGTCCTTCCTGATGTCGAGCTGGTACCAACCCCGTGCAATTCCCATAGAGAGTCTGTGCCTGTCTCCGACAACGGCTCCGCAAGAGACGGCTGTCGCTCCACATGGTGGGTTTTTCGGGTTATCGACTACACCCCGGAACACAACACGTTGCTTGGCTATTGTCCCGCCCCGGCCCCGGCCCCGGCCAGGGTTACGGCCGCGCATTCGCATCGATGTCGCCTCTCCTTCCCTCCGCTATGTCGCTCCCGTATGCTAGCATCGACTCGGGCTGCAGAGTGCCCGGCAGCATCGCTGCGCACCGACCGTGGCTGATCTGGCGTGGAGTTGAGGTGGCGATTGTGATGCGACGGAGACGCACACTTGAGTCGACACAATTGAAGGCAGGAAGGCGCACAGGCGGGCGAGCCGCGGCTACGTCCGCAAGCCGGAAGTCGCCGTTCGTCACGCCAGAGACAGAGGCTAGCCGTGCGGGTGCGTTCGTACCAGGGTCGATCGGCTACGCGCTGGTCTCCGCCGCAGTAAACGCGGTCCTTGACCGACTCGGTTTGCCCGCAGGTGTAACTCAGGCGAACAATGTCCCAGCAGCCCAGCGCCCCGATGAGCTTCAGGCTGAGTCAACCGCGATCACGGGTGCGACAGGTAGCAAGCCTTCGCGTCGGGCTTCGTCCAAGGGGCGGTCGCCCGCTTCCCACACTACCTCTACCTCGTCGTCCGTCTCTGGTACCTCGCCCATCGTCGATCCCTCCGAAATCGCCGACATTCTGGGCGACATAGAGCGCGAATGCGAACCTGGCGGGGAAGGGGATGGTGAAGGGCAGGGGGAGGGGGTGCACGAGGGGGAGACCAAAGGGGACGGACGAGGCAAGCAGCGCCTTGTAGTGGAACTGGACTCGGACGGCTCAGGCGAACGTCCTACAGAAGCACATGCAGTGCCAAGCGAGTCACGGTGTGACGGAGTGACAAGGGACAGAGTGACAAGACACAAGGCTGTGAAGCCGCAAAGCGCTGACGACAACGAGGAAGACACTTCTGACTACCTGCCGATCTCGGCCGTTGCCGAGCTAGTCTACTGTCCGCGCAGCTTTTACTATCGCATGGTTCAGGGCGCTGTGGACGAGAATGCTGCTCTCATCGAAGGCAGGTTACAGGAGGAGAAGCGCGCTGGGCGTCGCCAGGTGCTTGCCGAAGGCCGAACCCAGGTGCGCTCGGTCCGCCTGGTGTCAAGGCGCCTTGGCCTTGTGGGGATAGCGGATGCTGTTGACGAGGGCGATCGCATCGCTCCTGTGGAGTTCAAGAAGGGGAACATGGGTCACCACCTTTCGCATGACATTCAGGTGTGCCTTCAAGCCATGGCACTGGAGGAAATGCATGATATCGTGGTGCCAATCGGCTATGTCTACTATGCCGGGTCGCGCACGCGCCGCGAGGTGATCATCGATGACGACCTTCGTGCCCTGGCCATCCGTGCTGTCGAAGACGCACGCCGCATCCTTGAGAGCAGAGAGATACCGCTTCCGGCACCGGGCGCCCGCTGCGACGGATGCAGCCTGAGAGATCGGTGCCTGCCTCTTGAAACGTCGCATCTGAGTCGGCGGTCCAGGTTACCGGATACCCCATCGCCGGACCATGCGGATCATCACCTAGCGGATCGCCTGGATGACGTCGCCCGCTCGGCGACCCTGGCTCATCCCGTCCCCTCAGGGAATCTCGGTAGAATCCTCTACATAGATGTCCCAGGCGCGCACCTTCGCTGCGACGGTCAGCGGTTTGCGGTCTGCGCAGGAGACAAGGTCCTGAGAGAAGTCCCAGCGATCAACGTAGACGAGATTCTCATGTGTGGCCGTGTGAACTGGACTGCGCCCGCCATGCACCTCGCGTTGAGCCGGGGTGTGCCCATTACCATCATGACCAGAACCGGGCGCCTTCTGGGCCGAACGGTTCCGCCTCTCTCGAAGAACGGTGCTCTGCGGTATGCGCAATACCAGCACCTCAGCAATGACCGCGTTCAACTTGCTCTTGCGCGCCAGATCGTTGCGGCGAAGATTGCCAACATGAGAACCGTCCTGATGCGCTACAGGCGGTCGATGGTCGGCAGGTCACCTATTGCTCCGGACGCACCGCATGAAGGGGAAGCCACTGCGCGGACGGTCCTCGGGGTGCCCCGTATACCCCTGAAGACCGATGCGGAGACCAAGGACGGGCCCCACGCCGTAGCCCGAGCTGAGTCGTTCACGGCAGGTGCCGATAAGGCCGTGTCCGCAACATCAGCATTCACGCAGGCATCAATACCTGTGGCCGCGCTGCTTGCAGACGTTGATCAATGCATAGACAGGCTGCGCAACGCCAGTTCCGATGCCGAGGCGGCAGAGTCCCTGGATAGTCTTCGCGGCGTCGAAGGCAACGCTGCCCGTGTTTACTTTCACGGCCTGGCGGCGTTTCTCCGGCCGCCCCATCAGCCCAATCAGCAAGACGACCGCAAGCTTCCCGTGTCGGACGCGGTCAGGGCCTTCACGTTCACCTGCCGGAACCGCCGCCCGCCGCGGGATCCGGTCAATGCCATGCTCAGCTTCGGCTACGCAATGCTCTGTAACACGGTCCTGTGTTCCATCGATGCGGTTGGGCTCGACCCTTACATCGGGTTCTATCACATCGCGAAGTATGCGCGGCCCAGTCTCGCCCTCGACCTGATGGAGGAGTTCCGTGCATGCCTCGTGGATACACTCGTTCTAACCCTTGTCAATAAGGGGATGGTGACGGGCGAGGATTTCGACGTCGACCAAGGAGCGTGCTATCTTGCTCGACGTGGCCGTGCAATCTTCGTCGCTGCATACCAGGCACGGATGCAGCAGGAGATCACGCACCCCATCTTCGACTATCGCGTTTCGTACCGTCGCATAATCGAGCTTCAGGCAAGACTACTGGCGAAGCACGTATCCGGCGAACTTGAACGGTACTACCCCTTCCTTGTCAGATAGTTCGCCTACGGCGGCATCATGGCGCGCAGCGGCGGGTCGCCATCGCCGCCACACGACATGTCATCGGGTGAGGACGTAACCACGCCATTCCCAAGGTTGGGTTGAGAGGGGCTGGGGTTCATGGAAGGACCGGCATTGTACATCATCAGCTACGATGTCCGCGACGACAAGCGGCGAAGGCGCGTCCACAAGACCCTCGAAGCCTATGGCTATCCGGTGCAGTTCAGCGTCTTTGAAGCACAGCTGCGTCCGTCAGAGCTCGTTCGGCTGCAATTCGAGCTTACCGGCAAGCTGGCCGCCGAGGACAGTCTCATCTACTATCCGCTCTGCGAACGGTGCCGCGAGAAGGTCAAGCGAGTGGGCAACACCTTTGACCCATTTGCTGCAGCGGCTCGCATGGTTGTCGCGGACTGATCGCGGCGACATGGTAACATGGTAACGTAACACGGCCGTGTGCAGGAGGTAGAGGTGAGACGGCCGGCACCACCACCGTCACGGCAGGATACCGTCGCGCGATACCATGATGTGAGGACGCTGGGGGGCGGGGGGAAGAATTGTGTTCATCGCCAATCTGAACCATATGGACGCACGCGGGTTGCGCCCGATTGCTGCCACCCTCAGGGTACTGAAGCCGGCGCAACTCGTTCGCCTAAGCGCTGAGGCGGCGCTTTCGCGCAGCGGTGGCGGCGGTGCGGCTGCTAGCTTCAATGCGGCGCTCGCGCGCGAGATAGTAGACGTGGAAAAAAGCCTGTGTGCGGTCGGGGATCGTGAGCTACGTACCCTCATTCGTGAGGAGATCGCCGTTCGCAGCGGCCTTGGGCGCGCGTTCGCGACTGGGCGCGAGGATGCCCTCCTTGCCCGGGCGGCCCTTATGAAGGCCGCGCCGCTCTATGGCGTGCGCCATGCAGACCGCCTCCCCGTCGAGACCCTGGAGCGTCTCGTATATGAGGGCTTTGTCCGCGAGATGGTCAACCGTCTCACCACCAGCCTCGCAAACCAGCACCCGAACGACGCAGCTGGGCTCGAGGACGCCATAGAGCGGCGGCTTCTTGCGCTCTCGAAGGCCGAACGGCGCGCCATTCAGGAAGATCTCGGCCTGCAGGAACTCACCGGACGCACTCTGCGTGCCTTTGTCGCCCGTGGAGGCCTCGCCACCTTGCTCCTAGGCGGTGCCACGGCCGCTGGATTCGGAGTGTACCTGGCGGCTACCACTGTTGCGCACGCCCTCTTCACGACGGTCCTGGGAGTAACGTTGCCGTTCGTTGCATACACGACCCTGACCGGGGGGCTGGCCTTTCTGCTGTGCCCTTTGGGCGCGCTCGCTGTTGTCGGCGGGCTCGGCGCCCTGGGATACTGGCGACTCAGGTGCTCCCTTGGCCAGCGGGTGCTGGCGTGGCTCATCGTCATCCTCGTTGAGGAAGGTGCGCGGCCCCCTCAAAGAGCCTGAGCCGGGAGGTCTCGCGCCAGGGCGAGCCGGTCGAGCCAACCGCGTTGGAAGAGTCACACAAGACAGGAGCTGGAGGAGGAGAGGTCAATGGATAGCCAGGAGAGAAGGCTCATCATCGAAGCGGAGGCGGCGCGGGCCCGTCTGCCGGCGCAGCTATTTGTCGACAGAAGCTTTCGAGACGTTGCGCTGAGGCAGGTCGCTGCCGGAGCACAGCAAGTGCAGGCGGCGTTGACGTGCGCAGGTTCATATGTTGCAAGCAGGCGACAGGGACTGCGACTGGCACTGGGACAGAGACAGGCCGAGCTAGGCTCCGGCCGCCGCAGCCCGTCCGTGCAGCCGTGCTGGGATCTTACGTACCTCGCGGCCGATCCGTCCAGCCTTTCCCGGGTGCAGGCGCAGTGGGCCGAGTGGCAGCAGCGCTTCCGAGACGTGGGACAGGCAACGCTCATCGTGCCAGCCGGCCTCGTCGGCCTCGCCCAGGGCATCGTCATGCCAGACCTGGACATCAGTCTTGTGGGGATCGGCGCCCATAGGTTCTTTCTCTTTCACAGCGGCCTCGTGGTGTGGGGCCTAGAGCAGCTATATCTCCGATACTACCGACAGATGGAACTTGATGCCCCCAGCGGCCCGCCCATGGCCGGCCAGCCCATCGCCGCTTATCGCAGCCACGCTCGTCGGGTGCTCATGAAGGTTGCGGGAGGGCTCCTGGGCGCAGCGGCGGTCGGCGTAGGGATCCACCTGGTCGTGGATGTCTTCCAACCCAAGGCCGTCATCTTCCCAGTGATCGGCTCGCTCCTTGACGGAACGCTGGTGGACGACAACATTTGGCTCCTGGGCAATGCGCTGTGGTGCTTCCGGATTGCGCACGACGTGTTCGCCCTCGTTCTTGCGGACGACCTCGACCGGGCGTTCGCGTGGGCCCGTCGGCACCTCGTCAGCGCCTTGTTTTCCGGCTACCGGGCCTCACCTTCAGGGCGGTGAAGGAGTGACATCGCAGGCTAGCTCTCCTCCCGCCCCCCATCGCTGCCCTCTCATAAGTCCGGCCACGGAACCTGAAGGTATCCCTCGTCATATGTCGAATCTCCGTACGGGGTAGCCGCGGGTTGCATCGTCCGATGACTGCCTCATGCCCAATAGAACGAGCGCGAAGCGACGGTGAATAGGCAATGGCCGATAGTGTCGAACGCGCCGACACCGGCTCATACCAGGGGGGAGCCGGCAAGGGGAGAGCTCTCAGTACGAGAAGCGCGGGTCGTACGCCGAAAGACGCACAGGCCGATGGTATGCCCCCCGATCCCGCCCACGACTCATTCCGCAGCACCGTACCTCGGCCCGAAGAACCGGTCCTTTCGTCGCTGGACGAAGAGTGTGAGTGGTTTCTCCGGAGTGGAAGGCGGCCGGATACGGCTGCTCTTGCCGTAAAGTACGGGGTGAGCCAGCGGACGGCGCAGCGCCGCGTGAAGGCTGCCAGAAAGCGCATTGGGAACGCAATCAGCATCAGACCAGCTGTCTCAGGCCGGGACCTGCGCCCGGCGTCTTCTTTGGGGTGTCGCGCTGCAGGAGCCGAAAGGCTGGCGGGTTACTACCGCTCCGACGCTGACGATCAGGCCAGCCGCGCCACAGACAAGGTCTGGCGGGCCGTAACCTACATGTGTCGTGTCTGGGTCCGCGGCGTCGTGAGCAGAGAAGAGCTCATTAGTCTGGGTCTCAGAACGAGGAGAGACCGGGGTGGCACGCTCTCCCGGCGCACCATCGAACGCGACCTGAACTGGCTCGTGCGGGAGGGTATTCTTGAGGAGTCCGGGGAGGACGCGGACCAGACTTACTACAGGCTGGGCCCGCGCATCGCGTCTGATTCCGGCCTGTCATGCGAGGAACTGGCGCGTCTTCTGGGGTACCTCGAAGTCAGGATGCAAACGAGCCCGCACCGCACGTTCCTGCGATCGGCATATGCCAGGATCGATTGGAACTCGGCGCTTCGCCGCGACCGGAGCATGTACGACAAGCTGGTGTCCATGGTGGAGGCCCAATCCGAGTACTGCATCATTCAGGGACGGCTGCCCCAAATGGACGTTCAGGAGACGAAGCTCTTGCGAGACGTGGAGACCGCCATCCGGGAGAGACGCAAGTTGTCCTTTGTATACGAGCCTCGGAGGAGGCAGAGCATGGTGAGGTGGGAGCCGCCGGACACGCCTGGCGGGCTGGAGCCGGGGCCCGACCCCGCCGCCAACGACAACGGCAACGGCAACGCCCCCGCCAACGCCGACGCCGGGGCCGATGCCGGAGAACCCGAGATCGTGTCCCCGCTCGGCATCATCTACTACTGGGTGCTCGATGCGTGGTACCTCGTGTCCGTAGCGGACTCCGAGAGCAGGTGGATGCGGCGTGCCCTCCCGCTTCCGTCGTGCGGCGAGGGGCCCCACAGGAACCTGCAGCTATGGAGGCTCGACCGCATAAAATCTCTCTCGGTCACTGACATCCCGTTTACTTACCCGCAGGACTTTGACCTCCACGCGTTGTTTGCCGACAGGTGGGGGCTCCAGGGCGGCGACAGGATGCACGTACGCGTGCGCTTCTACAATGACTTCAACGTGGTGAGCCGGATGCGCGCTGAGACAGCGCACCGCCGAAACAGGGTTCTACGCGAGGAGCCCGATGGAACCTGGATCTACGAGGACGACATCGTTGGGTTCGACGACTTTCGGATGTGGCTGCGGAGCTTCGGGGCTTCGGCCGAAGTGCTCGGGCCGGAGCGTCTGCGGGCGGCCATGCGCGAGAGCGCGCTGAAGATGCTTGAGCGGTATAGCGCACCTGGCGGCGCTGGCGCCGGGCGGTCCGAGGCGGACGAAGCCGGGGCCGGAGGCTGACAGAGCGCCTGATAGAGCGGCTGACAGGGCGGAAGGGGAGAGCCAGGGTGTCACGGGTGAGGACGGAAGCTCCTGAGCTACGAGCCATCGAACGACTCGGCCGGGTTCTCTTTCTCTTGAGCAAACACGGGGACGGGCTTACCATCGCCGAGCTTGCCAGGCAGTGCGAGGTTTCGGAGGAGGTTATCTGCCGCGATCTCGCAAAGCTGGAGGAATGGCTGGTCCCCCTCTACCGTCCCGATGGTGAGGACGACGACGCCATCGCCTCAGCCAGTGCCCGGCCCTTGCAGCATATGTGGTCTCCCGCGGCGCGATGGGCCCTGACCCCGGGCGGTGAGGTGCCCCTTGTGCCGCCGCTTAGGTTCACGCCCGAGGAAGCTAGGGCCTTTCTGGAGGCGTGTGAGGGGACCAGGGACCCCGTGGTGAAGGCCGCGCTGGAGCGGGTACGGCACGCGTTCTTTCCCATTGGCTCCGAGGCCGGCGAGGATGGGGGGCAAGCGCCGGGCGAGAGGACGGACGTGGGACGGTATCGCCTCGTCAAGGGGCTGCGTTCGTTCTACCCGACCCCCGAGATCGAGAGATTCACAAGGGCCTTCGAGGACGCGGCGAAGACTTGCCGACACGTGAGAGTAGTCTACCACCCGAGGCGCACCAGCATAGGACGCGCTGTCGCGAACGTGACCGGCACAGGCACGGAGGCCGGAACTCGAACATTTGCGCCTGCGCGGCCCTCCGTGACTGTGGTGGTCGAACCACTTTGCGTGGTGTTCGAGAACTACAAGGGCAATTGGTACCTCGTCGGGCGTTATCTTGCAGAGCGCTCCGAGTCCCTAGGGGCCTGCGTGGACAGGCAGGTGGTGACGCTGGCGAGTGAGCGCGTCTCTGCGCTCGAGACGCTCCAGACCACGTTCAAACGTCTGACGTTCAGGATGACGGAGTACTTCTCGCCTGCTTGGGGAGTCCGTGCAGATGACGAACCTGTTTCGGTCAAGGTGAGGTTCTACGACGAATTCAACGTGATCGAGAAAGTCGAGAACCGCATGGCCTCGCGTCCCGAAGCGCGGCTGGAGAAGGAGACCGAGAGCACTTATCTGTACACTGACGTCATCGCTGGCCTCGACGAGTTCAGGCGATGGCTGCGGTCATTCGGCAGCTCCGCAGAGGTTCTAGAGCCACTCGAGCTGCGGAACGCCATGAGGCAGACGGCAGAGGCCATGCTTTCCCTCTATGACGGTCGCGGCCGGCCATGGGATCATGTTGAGGATTCGTAACTGCGGTGTCGTTCCTGCGGTGTCGTGTCGCAATTGTGGTGTATTCTTCGGTTGCAGGGTCATCTGCGCATCTGCGGGCGGCGCCGGGCCCAGCTTCAGGGCCGACCTCGGCGATGGTTCCGAATGGCTCAACCAGAGACTCTTTGTAGAAGGGAGGGGCGGCCACCGCCAAAGTCCTATGAACGCACGCTTGCGGAGGCTGGCTGCAGACTACGAGAGAATCCGCGACAGCTTCACCGGCCACCCGTACATCGAGGTGAAGCCGGTGTCCGGCAATCCTCCCGAACGATACGAGGTGACCTACCGCGTTCCTGGTCTCAGGCCAGAAGGACTCTTGCGCCGGCCGGTTCGCGCAAACCTCCACAGAGTGGAGATCTACCTCGGGGCGGACTATCCTCGCGGGAAGCCGATGTGTAAGGTGCTAACGCCCATATTCCACCCGAATTTCGGCTCGTGGGTCTGCATCGGCGACCACTGGGCGGCCGGTGAGACCCTGGTCGATGTCATAGTGAAGATAGGGAATATGATCCAATACCGTGACTACAACCCGCGCAGCGCGCTGAACCTGCAGGCTGCCCAATGGGCCGTGGCCAACCGGCACCGCCTTCCCATCGGGAAGCTGGACCTCTACCCGAGAGAGCCTGATATCAGCTTTAACCCCGTGCGCGATGGCGACTCTGACGTTGACATAGTGCTGAGGTGAAACGAGATGTGCGCGCGCGAGCTTGGGCTCGACGAGTGCGCGGAGCTCCTTGACCGGAAAGCCACCCGTGTTCGCGAGGCCATCCGCGGCAACTCGTCGTCTTCACCGCCCTCACCGTCTTCCTCGCCGACACCGGCAGCCTCAGGGGCTATAGTACTTCTCGAGGTCGCCTTTCCAACTCTCGTGCTCGTACTCCGGCAACCTGTCTATGCGGCACCTGGGTTTGGCCAGCGCCTCCCTCACCTCGAAGGAGGTAAAGAAGTGCATGCTGTATGTGGTCTTGACCACGAGGGCTGTGTCGAGGCCCTTATAGGTGCCGGCACAGGAGATGATCTCGTCACCCTCGGCCACCGCACCGGCATCGGTGGCTATGATCGCGGCCTCGATGGCGATCTTGGTCCCGGCCCCGAAAACCTCGAGGGTCTTGTCCATGATCGCCTCGGGTGTGGGATAGTCCCACCTTATGGAGCGCGACGGCGGCGCCAAGGGCCTCGAACCTTGAACGATCCTTGCCCCGTTCTTCAGAAGGGTTTCGCGGATCTCGGAGTACTCGCGGCGCATCAGCCCTATAGGTATATCGCCCCTCGGCCCCCAGGTTGTCGCGGGATAGTGAGTGACGACGACGAGCTGCGCGCCGGTGCCGCGGAGCCCCTCCAGCGCAGCGAGCGCGCTCCTGCCGGTTTCCGAGGCGACCACGACGGTTCGGATGCCGAGCTCCAGGCACCCTTCCCGCACTCGGCGCACAACGCTCTCCGTGTTCGCTTCACCGCAGCACCCGAAGTACACGGTCGTTCGCGTCACCGTTTCCACGTTTGCATTGGCCATCGGCCGATCCCTTCCCTCCAGACTTGACGACGCTTGACGACGCCAGGGTTGCCGACGCTCGCAGGGCAGGATGACACGGGCAGGACGCGGCGGACGCGGCCCTTGGCCGTCTCGCGTGTCTCGCGTGCGCTCGCCATCTCGACGAGCGATGAGGTCCAGCGCCGACGCGCCGTGCGCCGCTCGCCGTCATCCGTTGCCGATCCGATCGCTCACGACTTCGAGGTCTTCTGTGTGAATCCTCCTTTCAAGCCACCCCTGAGCCCCCGTGAGCCAGTGGGGCCGATGACCCGTTCCGGCTGCCACTGCGGCGCACTACAAGGGGTCTCCCTGCAGCAGAGGTCCCCGCGCCAGTGCGCCTGCGTCCATCCGCCAGTGCGCCTTCGCCCATGTCGCCTCGCGGCCGCGTTGCCGCCGCTCCCCGCGCGATGATGACGGGCGGGGGCACAAAGGCGGGCGGAGGCTTGCCGCATGGGACGTGGCGCGGGCCACGACCAGGTCCCGCGGGACGGGCCTATGAGCGGTGTCCCATTCGCGTGGGGTACCGCGCACAGTAGACGGAGCCCATCAGCGGCACCTATCGAGGCTAGGACATATGGGAGATCCCGCTGGGACATCCCGCCGAATGGCCAGGGCATCACATCGCGTCGTGGGGCTTATCGCCCTCGGGACACCAGAAGATTTCGACATGCCGCCCATGGGGCGCGCTTCAGCGGAGGAACTGCGTGTAGTCATCGAGGGGCTCAAGCTGGCATTCGCCGACGGGTACTCGTTCGTCCGTTCGTCGCGGACCCCGCTCTCATGCGGGAGACGCCCGGACAGTTGCTCGATCCCGCCTACTTGGCCAGCCGCCGGCCGTCGCAGGCCATCCGGCGGCAGAGCCGGTCAACCCCGGTTGTGGGGCGACCCCTACGCGCGGATTCCCATTGCGGCGGGTAACGCCACAACTTGAGGCCAAAACAGAGGCCGGAGCCGCAGCGGAAGCGCAGGGACGCCCCGAGCACCTCGTGGGCCCGCGATGAAGCATTTCCACCGCGCCACGGGTGACCGAGATCACCGCTGTCAGCCGTCTCCCAGATCGCGTCCGGATCCCACACGACCCGGCCAGGTCCGTCGCCGGGCAGGGAAGGAGCGCCCGCGACGCACCTCACCGCCTCCACTCCCATCTCATCGGGCGCCACGGCCTTGGTGTGAGTCGTTCCGACGTGGGTGCCGTCGATGCCAAGAAGGTTGGGTTTACGACGAGACTTGCCGTGAGACTTGGTATGGGGCTCGCGACACGCATTGTCGCAGAGGCCGTCGTTCACGGACAGGATCATTCATTCGAGGACCTGCCCCGTCTGGGTTCTCCCCCGGCTCCCTTGCGGTTAGGCCCGCCGGCTCACTCAGGGAACGCACGAGGCGGCCCTTTCTTGCGACAGGCCGCGACAGGGCGGCCGCGGCCAGACTTGCGCGGTCGGATGAGCACCGGAACGCGACTCACGGGACGCACGTAACAGGGGAGAGAGGGACAAGACCTTGTCAAGGGTTGAACTCCCGCTAGAGCTTAGCTACGGGTCGAAGCTGACCAGGGGTGCGTGTGGGCGCGTCGTCGGCGTTGCGGGCGCGGTCGTCCGTCCGTCCGTCCATCACGGTGAGTGGCGCACCACCCGAATCCACCGTTAGCCTTACCGTTAGCCTTATAGCGACTCCTGATGAACCAATGATTTCGCTATCTCGCGTCGCTTCCCCTGCTTCATCTCACTCGAAGGTCCCGATTGCGTCCGGATCGGGACCTTGGAGCTGAGATCACCAAGACGGGGGATGGCGGCGCAACCCCCAGCATGATACAATCAAGCCGGGGCCAGGTCGACGCCACACCACTAGGTTCGTCTGGAGGGGGAAGCGTGGCGAAACCAGACAACGTACGCGAGGTCGCGGCGGACCATGTCTCGCCCGTTGCGCCTTTTATGCGCCTTACATACTCTGACTACTGCAAGATTCCACCTGGGCAGCAGCGGTACGAGCTGATCGGGGGGGCGCTCAGGGTGGTACCATCGCCGAGCGTGGTTCATCAGGAGATCTCGAAGCGGCTCTACAGGGCCCTCGTGGAGTGGATCGAGGACCGTGGACTCGGCAAGGTGTACTTTGCACCTCTCGATGTCGTTCTCAGCGAATACGACGTGGTACAGCCAGATCTCCTCTATGTGTCGAAGGACCGCATGCAGATCGTCAAGGAGGCAAACATCTTGGGCCCTCCCGACTTGGTGGTGGAGGTGCTCTCTCCCGGAACCGTCGGATGGGACCGCAAAATCAAACTCCAGACGTACGCTCGCTTCGGGATACGAGAGCTGTGGCTGGCAGATCTCGAAAGCCGAAGCATCGAGGTAATAACACTCAGAGATGGGAGTCTGTCAACCGCGGGCACGTACGGTCCTGGGTCGACGCTGAGAAGTCCTATCCTGCCTGGGTTTAGCTTGAGTGTAGACATGGTCTTCCCCTGACCCTCTGGTCGGAACAGGCAGGAAGAACGGGCATCGTGTCGAAGTGTGCAACCGATATACGTAGACACCGCAGGAAACAGTTCACCGCCGTTGGTACGCCCGTACATGTCGATACCCGCTCGATGACCGCCGCAACATGAACCACGAATATGCTGCGCTAACGAAAACGCTTTGATCTTCTCGCATCCGCACCGGTGTCGTACGACAAGTCGCAGGCAGGGCCCGCGAAACGAGGTCGCAGCGCTAGAGGCGTGCGTGAACACAAGGCCCCTCAATGCGTCCGTCATTCGCGAGCAACCCCCAGGTCGAGGCGGCCGTCGCTTGTGCAGTCAGTGCGCGTGTCTGCACGCCATGTCCGGTCCGTGATGGCGGGCTGAGCTAGGTGCAGCTTCGAGCTTGAGCATCTGCACAGACACGCAAGAGGAGGCACCCAGGTGAGGGGCATCGAGAAACTCCGCATTGCCCGCTATGAATTCATCTTGGAAGCCGTGGACAACCTCTTCTTGCCTCCCTACAAGGGGTCCACCTTTCGGGGCGGCTTCGGGACGGCTTTCAGGAACATCGCATGCTCGACCCGCAGGACCGACTGCCGCGACTGCATGCTGAAACACGCCTGCCCATACGCATACGTCTTCGAGACCGCGCCCCCGGATGGGTCGGAGGCGCTGACCAAGTTCGAGCACGTGCCTCACCCGTTCGTGCTCGAACCGCCTCTCACCGAAAGGCGTGAATTCGCGCCGGGCGACGAGCTCCCCGTGGGTCTTGTCCTCATAGGCCGGGGGATTGAGTTCCTACCGTACTTCATCGTGGCGTTCCAGGAATTCGGGAGGATGGGGATCGGACGCGGCCGCGGGAGGTTCCGCTTGAAGAGCGTCTATGCTTCGGTTGGGGCTTTCCGCGAACAAGGCGAATCCCGTGGGGATGAGCGTCGCGCGCAGCCGGCCGGTGCAGAGCAGTTCAGCAGAGGGCCCTACCGAGGCCACCTTGGCGGGGCAGAGGGCATCGCAGGGGGCATGGCAGCGCCTCCGGCTTGCGCCTCGCAAGAGCCCGAGAGTTCTCTTCTACAGTATGACACCGTAGACCGTTCTCCCGTCACTACGACTTCCATCACCCCGCCCGGGCGGGAAGGACTCTCCAAGGGCCGCGGCGTTGCAGGCTCGTCCTTACCGTCGTCGCCAGCTGCCTCCACTGCTGTTCCTACCTATGGCACAGCTTCCACTCCGGCCTCTAGTCCTTACCCTGCCCCTGCCCCCGGTGCGAGGGACGGTGACAGCCGGGCTGCCCGCGCGCTCGTGTTCGATGGCAAGGAGAACAAGGTACACATGCATGATGCGGTTGTCACATGGGACGACATCCTGGAAAGCGCGGCTAGAATCCTGGCGTGCGTTTGCCCGGCAGATGGCCAAGATCCGGAAGGTGGCCGACCATCGGCTGCGCGCGGATCTGCTGCCCTCTCTAGCTCCGCCTGCGCAGCCTCTTGCGACTCTCCTGGTCCTTCCGCCTGTTCCGCAGCCCTCGACTCGGGTAGCGCCTTGGCATTTTCCCAAATTACGGGCCGCGTGGGCCGCGCCGGCTGCCCTCTCGTCCCACGAGTAACGGTGGCGTTTCGCACCATGACGCGCCTCAAGTTTCAGGGCGGTCTCGAGGACCGGCCCGAGTTCCACGTTCTGGCCCGTAGCTTGCTTCGGCGGGTTTCGTCGCTTCTCTACTTCCATCACGGGACGCGGCTCGACATGGACTTCCGCGGGTTCATCTCCGAGGCCGAGAGAGTGCGCCTTGCCGCCCTCAATACGCGGTGGGTCGACTGGGAGAGGTACTCGAGCCGCCAGGATACCCGGATGAAGCTGGGTGGACTTGTGGGCACCGCGACATACGAATTCAACGACGCCCGCCTCGCCGCATTCTTCTTGCCGTGGTTGGTCCTGGGAGAGTGCGTCCACGTGGGGAAGGGATGCACCTTCGGACTGGGGCGCTTCACCGTGGCTCTTGACTCGCGGTAGCCGGGGGCAGATGACCTTGGGCGATGTCGTGCGTCATAGGACGCCAGTATGTCGCAATCTGGTGATATGATCAGCGGGGAGGCCAACAGGAGAGATTCCAAATGCTCTTAACACTGTGTGTCACCAACGTGGCGCCTAAGTCGGCCGAGCATGCTCCGCCCAGGTCTCTTTCGCTATTTCAAAGATACGCTGCCGAGGAATACGGGCAAGTTGTATATCCTTTTGAGCACCAGGCAGCCGCGTTTGAGCTAATCGAGAAAGGACAAGAGGTCCGTCTCATTGCAGGGACGGCCTCGGGGAAAACACTTGCCGTGGCTGCACCCCTATTCGCCAAGCTCGTAAAGGGTGACATCCGGCGTGTGCTTTTCATGTACCCTACAGTTGCGTTGCTCGAGGACCAGCGACGAGTGCTCGATGAGCTTGCGAAGTTGTCGGAACTGGAGGTAGACGAACTACACGGCGGCATGACGCGGCCGCAGCTAATAGCGGCGCTTACGAAGCCCGTCATCCTGGCTACGCCTGATGAGCTTTACTGGTTTTTCCGCAGAAACGTCAAGTATAGCGGGCTGCTGATATATGGTCTCTGCCAGGTAGATGAGTTCGTGCTGGATGAGGCGCACCTTTTCAACGGCCTGATGCTGAGGAACCTCGAGTGTCTGTGGGAACGTATAAGATTCTTGGGACGTAGCTTAGGCAGATCTCCAAGGCTACATGTCCTCCTACAAGCCCCCCAACTGGTTTGGACAGGGGAGCCTTAGGGTGGTAGAGTAGGAGCGGGGGGTAGCGTAGAGGTGACGCGCAGTAGGTATACGG